>DATLVW010000108.1:0-4732 GCA_035577085.1 Thermoanaerobaculia bacterium | reverse complement strand
CGCGTGTCTTCGGCAGCGTGTCGTCCCACGTTCGCATCGTCGTGGCGTCGCCATAATGCTGAAGTACGGTCGACAGCGATCCCGCGCCGCACGACTCGATGCCCCAATGCTGCATCGGAACATTGGAGATGACCGAGGCGGACGGGGAGGCGTGTTGCGTTTTGGGGGTGATCGTGATGCAGGATGTGAGGAGTAGTGTGAAGAGGAGAGTGAAGAGTGAAGCGTGAAGAGTGAAGCGTGAACGGGACACGCATTCAACATTCAACATTTCGGCTCTCCCCATTCTCTACAAACCCGGCAAAAACACCGAGCGAGCGGCCCAACCAGCCCGCTCGCCCGGAAGCTACGGCGAAACAGTTTCATCAACCGACGGCGATGACGAGGATCAACGCAGCCAGCGCGCCGATGCCGATCCAGATCCATTCCTGGCGCGTCAGGCCGGCGGCCTGCATCTGGTTCACGTTCTGCGCAAGCTGGTGCAGGTCCTGCGGCGAGAGCTGGGCCAGGCGCTGATCGACCTGATCCTTCGTGAAGCCGCGGTCCGCCAGTACCTTGGCCACCTGCTCGTTCGCCGTGACGTCACGGACGAGGGCGAGGTCGGCGGCCCGCTGGTCCATGCTCTGATCCGCGGCGGTCTTCGACGGGACGGGTGCAGCGAACACCGGCAGGGCTGCAAAAGCGACGACGAGAACGAATGCTACGAGTTGAGACGAACGCTTGGACACGACAATTACCTCCATGTTGTGTGAGGCCGGTTTCGACCGTCCTTCACCGTTTCAGTTAATCCCGGCATCCAGGGCCCACGACCCGTGGCGACGGCATCCAACTAGCGGACGGGAGCAATAAGAATGCCCGGATCTGCGCGCCGCACGCCGGGGGAGAATCAGCTACGATTCCAAACCTGTTACCAACTGCCGTGATCCGCTTCGAAGACATCCTCGACAAAGTCGAAAGCTACAAGCCCGACTTCGATGAGGAGCTGCTCGACAAGGCTTTCGTCTTCTCGGCCCGCGAGCATCGCGGGCAGGTGCGCAGCTCCGGCGAGCCCTACCTCGTCCATCCCCTCAACGTCGCCTACATCCTCGCCGAGATGCGCCTCGACGAGACCTCCATCGCCGTCGGTCTCCTGCACGACGTGCTCGAAGACACCCTGACGACGAAGGAGACGCTGCAGGAGCTCTTTGGCGACGACGTGGCCGAACTGGTGGACGGCGTCACGAAGATCTCCCGGTACGCCTACGTGTCGAAGGAAGAGCAGCAGGCCGAGACGTTCCGCAAGATGCTCCTGGCCATGGTGAGCGACCTGCGCGTCGTCCTCGTCAAGCTGGCCGACCGCCTTCACAACATGCGCACGCTCGAGTTCTTGCCCGAGGAGCGAAGGCTGGCCATTGCCACGGAGACGATGGAGATCTATGCGCCCATCGCCAACCGCCTCGGTATGGGCCGCATCAAGAGCGAGCTCGAAGATCTCGCCTTCCGGCACATGCATCCGCGCGAATGCGAAGAATTGCAGCGCAGCGTCAACGACAAGCTGGCCGTGTCCGGGGACATCGTCGACCGCATCAAGAGCACCCTTACGGCCAAGCTGGCCGAAAACGACATCAACGGCGACGTCTTCGGCCGGGTAAAGTCGATGTACTCCATCTGGACGAAACTTCGGCGGCAGGAGATCGACGTCGGCCAGGTCTACGACTACCTGGCGTTCCGCATCGTCACCGCCAACGTCAAGGACACCTACGCCTGCCTCGGCATCATCCATCAGATGTGGCGTCCGGTCCCGGGACGAATCAAAGACTACATTGCCATGCCCAAGCCCAACTTCTACCAGTCGTTGCACACGACGGTCGTTGCAGACAAAGGGCAGCCGTTCGAAGTGCAGATCCGGACGCGGGAGATGGACCTCATCGCCGAGCAGGGCATCGCCGCGCATTGGAAATACAAAGAGGGGCGCATCGGAGCGCAGGCCGACGATTCCAACTTCCTCTGGCTGCGGCAGCTCGTCGAATGGCAGCACGAGATTACCGATCCGCGCGTCTTCATGCAGTCGCTGAAGATCGATCTCTATCCCGACGAGGTCTACACGTTCACGCCGCGGGGCGATGTCTTCGCCTTTCCGCGGGGAGCCACGCCGCTCGACTTCGCATATCGCATTCACACCGACGTCGGCCATCACTGCGTCGGTGCGCGCATCAACGGCAAGCTCGTGCCGCTGCGGACGACCATCAAGAACGGCGACATCATCGAAGTCATCACCGCGCCGACGCAGTCGCCTTCCCGCGAGTGGATCAACATGGTGGTCACCTCGCGGGCCCGGCACAAGATCCGGCACTGGCTCAACACCGAACAGAAACACCGCTCCATCGATTTGGGCCGGAAGCTGATCGAGAAAGAGGCCAAACGGTACCGCGTGCAGTGGCGGAAGCTCGTCGCGGAGAACGCGCTCGACGCCGTGCTCGCCGAGTACAGCCTGCCACGGCTCGACGACCTCTACGCCGACGTCGGCTACGGCAAAGTCTCGCCCCGTGCCGTCGTCGAGCGCTTCGTCAAGGACGAGCAGCCGCCCGTCGATGAAGGCGTCATCCAGCGTGCCGTGCGGAAGATCTTTCCCTTCACCGGCACCTCCACCGCCATCAAGGTCAAAGGCTATGACGACCTCATGACCTACCTCGCCAAGTGCTGCAATCCCCTGCCGGGCGAGCGGATCATCGGCTACATCTCCCGCGGCAAAGGCGTCGGGGTGCACAGCGCCAACTGTCCGAACGTGCGAAACCTCATGTTCAACGCCGACCGTCAGATCGCCGTCGAGTGGGCGGATCAACGGTCGGCGCAGTTCCAGATCGAGCTGGAGATCGCCATGGAAGACCGGCAGGGCATCCTGGCCAAGGTCGTCTCTACCGTCTCCAACATGAAGACGAACATCCGCCAGATGGATAGCCGCAGTACCGACGGCAAGGCCACCGCCGAGCTGACGCTGGAGATCGCCGACCTCAAGCATCTCGAGCGCATCATCCGGGCCATCGGGGACATCGAAGGGGTGGTTGCCGTCGAGCGCAAGTTCAATGTGCGGCACGCCACGGCGTGACCGCGCCGGCCGGCATGCCCCGATTCGAACGCTACGTTGCCATCGGAGACAGCACGGTCGAAGGGCTCGACGATCCCGATGGGCGGGGCGGTTATCGAGGTTGGGCGGACCGGCTTGCCGCCAGACTCGCCGCGGAGCAGGGTAGCGTGCTCCACGCAAATCTCGCCATTCGCGGAAGGACGACCCATCAGATCCGGCAGGAGCAGCTCGACCCCGCCGTTGCGATGCGTCCGGATCTGGTCGCAGTCGTCTCCGGAACCAACGATCTCCTGCGGCGGCGCTTCGATCCTGTGGCCCTCCGCGACGACGTCGAAACGATGCAGGGCACGCTGACCGCTATCGGCGCCACCGTGATCACCTTCACCCTTCCCGACCTTGGCGATGTGATGCCGCTCGCCCGCATCGTTCGCGGACGCTTGGTGCAGATGAATCAGATCATCCGCGACGCCGCTTCGAAGACCGGCGCGATCGTCTGCGACTTTGCGGCGTATCCGGTGGCATCGGATCCCCGCCTCTGGTCGGACGACCGGCTCCACGCCAATACCGCGGGCCATGCCCGCATCGCCAACGCCCTCGCCGACCACCTCGGCCTGGCAGGCGCCGATCGATCATGGTCCGAGCCGCTGCCGGACGCGCCGCCGCCGCGATGGACGGACCAGTTGCGCGCCGAGGCCGCCTGGACGCGCCGGCATCTGTTGCCATGGATCTGGCGCCACGCGCAAGGCCGATCGTCTGGCGACGGCATCACGCCGAAGCAGCCTCAGCTCGTCTTGATCGAAGGGTAGAGCCTCGCGGTGGCCGGGGCACAACGGACGGCAGAGGCACTGATGACACAAAGTCGTGCGCCGTTGCCGACTGCGCTTTCCAACCAACTGATTTTTAGACAAGCCGAAAGGAAAAATCGTTCTTCAAGAACACTATGCTTGTCTTTAAGAGGACTATGGTTGTCTTTAAGAGGACAATGGTTGTCTTTAAGAGGACTATGGTTGTCTTAAAGAGGACAATGGTTGTCTTAAAGAGGACTATGGTTGTCTTAAAGAGGACCTGGTTGTCTTAAAGAGGACTATCGTTGTCTTAAAGAACACTATACTTGTCTTGAAGAGCGTTTTTCTTTCCTCATCAGGCCTGAAAGCCCTGTTTGGGAAGGAGATTCTGCTCCCGAGTAAGCGTTTTTCTGCGTCGTCATCAGGCGATCAGCGCCTCCCAAGAAGGAAGGCGTCCAGGGGGTTAGGTGTGATAATTGTGGTCACCGTCGAGAGGCAAGTTTCACCCGGCGCAGCCGTGGTGACGTCATCAAGGGCGTCTCCTCGGGACGAAAACCCGAGAGCGGGCTGTATCCGGGACGGCACGCCCCAGCGCAGCCTCATGCGGCACCTGAAGGATCGCGACAAAGACGGCAATCGAGAAAGCGATGTGGAACATATGTGTCACTTCTTGCGCACTCGCGCAGTCAGAATGGCTCAGACGCCCCCTATAGTGGTCGTTTCATGCCGGAGGTAGGGAATCTCATGCCAGACGACACTCCCACTACGGAGCCGGGGAGGAATCGCGCGAGTGGATGGGAAAGAGCACACAACTCCGTTGGCCGCAGTCATGGCCGCTCTCGGGTTGAAGCCGTTTCACGTCATACAGACCGCGAACCGCATCGCG
>DATLVW010000107.1:0-5448 GCA_035577085.1 Thermoanaerobaculia bacterium | reverse complement strand
CAGCTCGTACGAGGGCCACGTCATCACTTCCCGGACGATGCCGACGATGAGCGTGGCCGCGGCGATCATCATGCCGGGGTCGGGCGTGAAATCGACCGTGACCTCGATCCTGCTGCCACGCGGCCGGACGCCGACTCCGGTCGACCGGCGGTTCGACGCCACGAGCATCACCGGCACGGGCAGGATGTAGGCGAGTAATAGCGCCAGCGCTTTCTCGTTGCGCTTCGCGTTCTGCTCTCGTTTCGGGATCTCGTAGGAGATGTTGTAGTGGGTGCTGTAGGCCTTCAGCCGGACGGTGTGATCATTCGCCTTTTCCCACTGCGTGAGCTGGCCGCGGACGAAGCCGATCTGTTCCCACAGGTTGCGCACGGTGCGGGCGGTGGAGTGCGGGGCCAGCTCGATGACCGGCGTGACGACTTCGATGACGCCGCGATCGAAGTAGACCGCGCCTCCGGTCGGAAGCTGCAGGGACGACTTTTCGCGCGGAAGAAGAGGCCGGTCGATGAACGCGCTGGGATGGCCCCAGAACACGCGCGGATCGATCTCCTTCTCGTCGAGAAGGACGTTGAATTCCGACTCCATGCCTATGACCGGCATCTCCAGTCGAGTCCGCTGGAGGAGCTTCCCGACTGGTCTCTGTTGTTTCAAATCTGGCGTTCCAGGCATGCAAATCTTCCGGGCCGTCGCGTTGGGATGTATGGAGCTACTGCATACGTCCTCTAAGCAAACGGCAGGCCGGGTGCTGGGCACAGCGTAGTTATTCGCCTTCTTCGGGCACTGGCTGGGACCGGCGCTCGACAC
Organism: Thermoanaerobaculia bacterium; assembly: GCA_035577085.1. Classification (GTDB taxonomy): domain Bacteria; phylum Acidobacteriota; class Thermoanaerobaculia; order Gp7-AA8; family Gp7-AA8; genus JADGNZ01. The sequence continues at coordinate 4,647 of DATLVW010000107.1, read as the reverse complement.
GGCGGCGGTCCTCGAAGGCGAAACGGGGCTTGTTTTCCTGCGGCACTTCCATCCGGTCTTCACTGATCTCGCGGGGGATCACTGTGATGTACCCGAGGTCGAGATGGACGTGATCGTCGGCATTGAGACCGGTGACGTGGCCGTACGGCAGCACGTGAAGATCATCACTCGAATCCTCAGCGATGGCGTTGTACTTCTCGATCGTCTCTTTCCCCTTCAGGATCGTGTTTCCGATGCGGTAGATATCGGCCGCGGTGGCCCACATATGCGGCGTCGCGTACTCCGACAGCTTGTGGGACGGCGAACGGTAGCCGCCATTGACCGCGATGTGAACCGAGCCGCCAGCGTCCTTTCGGAACTGTTCGAGATAGAACGCCAGGACGCGGACGGCGCAGGGGATGTAGCGGGGGAACTCCTGCAGCCGCTGCTCTTCCTTGAGGTCGACGAGAGTGAACTCGTTAAGGCCGAAATGCTGCGTCAGGCGGATGCTCATGGCCGCCTCGTGGCTCGGGATCTCGTAGAAATAGCGCGGCAGCCGATGACGGCGTTTCTGTGCGTCGAGCACCATCCCGCCGGGCTTGAGCAGAAACCGCAGCTCATCGTCGAGATCGCAGGCGTCGACGACTTTGATCGACTGCGGATCACTCATAGGTCAGTCCCGCGAGCGTGTTGTAGATGTCGCGCGAGACCTCTGCGACGGCGCTGCCGCGGCCGGTTTCGGCGCGGAACTGCGTGAGGATGACGAGCACGTACGGTTCACGCCCTTCCAGAAACACGATTCCTGCGTCGTGATGCACGGTCGATATGTTGCCGGTTTTGTGCGCGACGCGCGCCGCTTTCGGAAGGCCGGCCGGAATGCCGCTTCGATATTGCTGATCGAGCATGATCTTCAGCATCTCCTCGCTGGCTTCCGGCGAAAACGCCTTGCGGTCGGCGATGACCCGCAACATTTTCTGCAGTCCGTTCGCGGTCACTTCGTTGTTCAGGCCCGCCTCGAACGCAGCCTGATCCTCGACGCCGCGCAACACGCGAACGCCGTCGATCTCCAGCTCGTCGAGAGCCTGCTGGATGCTTTCAATGGTCACGACGTCGACGAGAAGGTTGGTGGCGAGGTTGCTCGACTTGGTGATCATCCAGTAGGCGAGCTCCCCGACCGGGAGCGTCTTGCCGAGGTGGCCGTAGACGTCCGGATCGGCATCGTTCGCGAGATCGAGCATGAACGTTTCCTGGTTGACGATGCTCGTGAAGCGATTGCGGACGTGAACCAGCGAATCGAGAGCGAGCGTTCCGCGGTCGATCTCGCGGAAGACGCCGATGAGCACGGCCAGCTTCATCGTCGACGCGGCGTGGAAGTAGTGGTCGGCGTTATATGACCACTGAATCGTGGTCTGCGCGTCCCAGAACGAGATCCCGAGCTCTTCGAGATCGTGCTCTTCCTTGATCTTGAGAACGTTGCGGTAGAGCGAGATTTCGGACGCGGCGACGGAGTCGTTGGCCGGCGAAACTGGAAGCTTCTCGTGGGCCTTGCGGGCCTTCAATGCCATTTGGCGAATGTTACTGAACCTCGGGCGACCTCGTTGCAAGTTTCGGTGCACGCGGTTCGCCGGTCAAAGCGCTGCGCCGCGCAGCCAGCGGCCGATGCGCTCGACTCCGGTGCCTATTTCGTCGATCGATGCCGCATACGAGATGCGGATGAATCCTTCGCCCATCGATCCAAAGGCGATTCCGGGGATGACCAGTACCGCCGCGTCGGTGGCGAGCGTGCGCGCGAACATCTCCGTGTCGCACGACGGCACGGGGACGAATGCGTAGAAGGCGCCGGCCGGCGCTGGAATCGTGACCTCCAACTCGCGGGCGATCGAGAAGAGCGCGGACTCTCGTTGGGCGCGAAACTGCGCGCGGATCCGCTCGAGCCATCCGCGGTTCCAGGCGTCGTCAGAAAGAATCGACTCGGCTAGCGATTGTGAGAACGCTGACGCGCACGTGGCGATGTATTGATGCGCCGTGACGATCGGTTTCATCAGCGTCTCGGCTGCCAGAATCCAGCCGAGACGCAGGCCGGTCATCGCGTGGCTCTTCGACATCCCTCCGACGACGATGACGTTGTCGGACATGCCGAGCATCGATGGCGGCGGCGTTTCGTACCAGATCTCGCGATAAACCTCATCGCTGACGACGAGCGGTCCGGCGTTGGCGATGCGTTGCAAGGTCTCGCAATCGATGACGCTGCCGAGCGGATTCGACGGCGAGTTGACGACGATCAGTTTGGTCCTCGGCGTGATGCGCGCGAGCAACGCATCAGCATCGACGCGCCAATCGGGCGGCTCGATCTCGTAGGTCACCGGCGTCGCGCCGGCGATGCGGGCCAGCGTCGCATAGGCGAGGAAACCGGGATTGGGGACGAGCACTTCATCACCCGGATCAACGAAGGCCTGCATGATCGAGAAGAGCGCTTCCTCGGTTCCGGCGGTGACGCAGACCTCTGATTTCGGATCGAAGCCCCTCTCGCCGGCGATGAGCTTGCGCAGCGCGAGCGTCCCGGCATTCGGCGTGTAGTGCCACGAACCGGTCGCCGCTGCTTTCACCGCAAACGCTCTTAATGTTTCGTCCGGCTCGACGTTCGGCTCGCCGATGCCGAGGTTGACGGAGAGGGGCGTGGCTAGCGCGTTGATCTGGCGGATGAGGGAGAGCTCGATGTTGGCGAGGCGTTGGGCGGTAGGGGGTTGCCGCGTTGCCGGGTTGCCAGGTTGCCGCACGATTATTCAGCCTCCGGCAACTTTCAAAATGGGGTCAGCTCTGAATTTGAAAGTGTCAATTTGGGCAACAGGTAACGCAGTAGCTTTGAGGGCACTTTCAAATTTAGACCTGACCCCATTTTGAAAGTTGCCTTCATCGCAACGCATCTTCGAGCGCGGTCGAGGCGTCCGTCTTCTCGTCGCGGTACTTCACGATGATCGGCGTGGCGACGTGGAGCGCGTGTTTCTCGGCGAAGTCGCCCTTCATCATGCGCGAGCCGGGGATGACGACTGCGCCGTAGGGGATTTCGAGTGGACGATCGGCGCTGCGGCGGTAGATCTGGCCGCGCACGGTGTCGTAGACCGGCGTCGATCCCGTGAGGACCACGCCGGCGCCGATGACGGCGCGGCCGCGAACGACGGTGCCTTCGTAGATGCCGCAGTTGCCGCCGACGACGACGTCGTCTTCGATGATAACAGGAAGATTGCCGACCGGCTCGAGCACACCGCCGATCTGCGCGGCGGCCGAGAGGTGCACGCGTTTGCCGATCTGCGCACACGAGCCGACGAGCGCGTGCGAGTCGATCATCGTGTCTTCGTCGACGTAGGCGCCGACGTTCACGTACGCGGGCGGCATCATGACCACGCCTTTGGCGATGAATGTCCCCCGCCGGATCGACGACCCGCCGGGGACGATGCGGATGCCGTCCTGTGCGCGGAAGCGCCGAGTCGGAATCGTGTCCTTGTCGATGAACGAAAGAGTGCCGGATGCGAACTCGGCGGAAACACCCACCCGAAACGCGAGCAGGATTCCCTGCTTCACCCAGGTCTGCGCATGCCAGACGCCGTCTTCGTCGCGGATGGCTGCGCGGACTGAGCCCGCCTCCAGTTCCGATAGAAAGAGTCCGATCGTGCGAACGGCTTCCATCCGATCCGTTTTCGGACCGATCGTTGCCAACCGCTCTTCGATTGTGCTCGTCATGACGAGGGTCTCGATTCCAGGAGTCCGCATTCCCGGAGAATGGCCTCCAGCTTCTCACGATTCGTTTTCGAGATCGGGGCGAGCGGCGAGCGGACCGTGTCGCTGTCGAGGATGCCGAGGAGCTTGCAGGCGGTCTTGACGGGGATGGGATTCGATTCCATGAAGTTGCCGGTGAGCAGCGGCAAAACGCGATAGTGAACGGCGCGAGCGGCGGCGAAATCACCGCGCAACGCCGCGGTCACAAGCTCGCTCATCAAGCGCGGGATCTCATTCGAGGCGACGGAAACGAGACCGTCCGCGCCGGCGCCGATGAGGGCCAGCGTCCAGGCGTCGTCGCCGCTGAGAACCAGGAATCCGTTCGCACGATCGCGGATCACCATCATGATCTGCTCGAGATTCGCGGATGCTTCCTTCACGCCGATGATGTTGGGGATCTCGGCGGCCATACGCAGCGTCGTTTCCGCTGTCATGTTGACGCCGGTGCGGCCCGGCACGTTGTACATGATCATCGGGAAGCCGGCCTTCTTCTTCTCGATGGCCTCGGCCTGAATCCCGAAGTGACGGCGCAGCCCATCGGGCGTCGGCTTGTTGTAGTAAGGCGTGATGGTCAGGACGCCGGCGGCACCGATGTCGATGGCCTGTTCGGCCAATTCGATGGCTCGTGCGGTGTTGTTGCTGCCCGCACCTGCGAGCACTGGCACGCGGCCATTCGCCTGGTGCACGACCAGCTCGACAACGCGGCGATGTTCCGCCGCGGTCAGCGCAGGATTCTCGCCGGTGGTACCGCAGGGAACCAGAAAATCGACGCCGCCATCGATCTGAAAATCGACGAAGCGCGCGAGCGCATTCTCATCGAGCGCGCCGCTGTCAGTGAAAGGAGTGATGAGGGCGGTGCCTAATCCGCGAAAGGTCATGGTTACTCCGAAATCA
>DATLVW010000106.1:0-2897 GCA_035577085.1 Thermoanaerobaculia bacterium | reverse complement strand
TAGCTCAAGGCGCTGTGCCGGGGCTCGCATCACTCACCGGCGCGCGGGTCGTCATCCAGGGATTCGGCAATGCCGGCTCGATCGCGGCACAACTCTTCCGCGATACCGGCGCCACGATCATCGCCGTCAGCGATTCGACGGGCGGCATCTTCTGTGCGGACGGAATCGATCCGGAGATGGCCATCGCACATAAGCAGCAATCCGGCTCGGTCGTCGGTCTGCCCGGAACAACAACGGTCACCAACGATGATCTGCTGCACATCGACTGCGACGTGCTGATTCCCGCGGCGTTCGAAAATCAGATTCGCGCGGACAACGTGGACGGCGTCAGTACGAAGCTGATCGCCGAGGCGGCGAACGGACCGACGACGCCTGCAGCCGACAAGATCCTATTCGCCCGAGGCATCCCGGTGATTCCGGACATCCTGGCCAACTCCGGCGGCGTGACCGTCAGCTACTTTGAGTGGGTTCAGAACATCGAGAATGAGCACTGGAGCGAGGATCAGGTCAACGCGCACCTGCGCACGAAGATGGAAGCGGCCACGGACGCCGTGTTGAAGATGCAGATCGAGATCCGGGATCGCAGTGGCGCTGACGTAGACCTGCGTACCGCAGCTTTCGCGACTGCAATCAAGCGAGTGGCGACGCTGGCACTGGCGAGGGGCATATGGCCGTGAAACGGGGCGTGGGGAGTGGTGGGTCGGGTGTCGGAGAGAAGAAGACGGCCGGAGAGAAGAAGACGGAACGCGTTGCCGTCTGGCTCACGCCGCCGCAGGTTGCTTGGATTAAATCGAAAAAGAACGCATCGGAGACGATGCGCGCCCTCGTCACGGAGGCGATGAATCTCGAGCTTCTGAAAGAGAGCGTGAAGCGAGGCGCGCGTCCCGCACCTCCAGGAGCTGCGCGGCCACGCTCACCGCAATCTCGTAAGGGTGGTTCGTCCCGAGGGCGAGGCCGATAGGGCAGAAAAACGCACGCTTCGCTTCGTCCGGCAGCCCGGCCTCGTCGATATCGCGCTTCAAAATGTTGGCTTTCGCGTCGCTGCCGATCACGCCGAGGTATGGGAAGGAGCGGGTGCGCAGGATCTCCAGCAGGATCGGTTTGTCGGTCGTGTGCCCCATCGTCATCAGGAGGACGAACGCATCATCGGGCAGCGTCTTCACCAGCGAGGGCATGTCGGACGACAGCGTCTTCGTCAGTTTCGGTGAGTCGGGAATCTTCGCCAGCCACTCCGCGCGCGGATCGATGCAGGTGACGTGGCAGTCGAGGTGAACGAGCACGTTGACGACTGCGTTTGCCACGTGGCCGGCGCCAAAAACGACGATGCACCAGCGGCCGACGTTGTGCGATTCGAAGTAGAGCTTGACGATGCCGCCGCAGGTCATGCCGACGTCTTTGGCGAGATTCCACTGCGCGAACTTCGTCGTCTCCCCCGCTTCTCCGCGCAGCATCGCTTGCGCCTCGGCGATCGCTTTGGTCTCCACCTTGCCACCGCCAACCGTTCCAAACCGGAGTCCGGAGGCCGTGACGATCATCTTTGCGCCGCGATCCTGTGGCACGCTGCCGGCCGTGTCGACGACGGTGACGACGACGAGCGGCGTCTCGGCCGCCATCAGTTCGTTCAGCGCGTCGAAGAAGGTTGCCATAACGCGATTGTAGGACGGAGCAGCGATCAGAGCGCGAGGCTCATCTCAACCCACGAAATCGCCGTCCGTCAGCATCCGAAACGTCACCACGCGCTGCGCTCGCGCAGAGAGGTGATGTGTGCGACGTGATGCCGGCTGTGCCACGCGTACATGGCGACAAGCGTATCGAGCGTCATCACGCCGTGCTCGGGATGGAAGAGCGTTTTCGCGAAATCATCAGGGGTCAGCGCCCGGAGAATGCGTACCCAGCGATCGTGCAGCGCTTCAAGAAGCGTGAGCGAAACAGCGATCGGAGTGTCGTGCACATCATTCAGTTTCGCCCACGCGGCCTCGTCGTACGGCCGGATCGTCGGTTCGGTTTCCGTCAGCGCCAGCTTCACGCGTGTGTAGGCGTTCATGTGCGAGTCGGGTACGTGATGAACGACTTGCCGCACCGTCCAGCCGCCGTCGCGGTACGGAGTGTCGAGCTGACTCTCCGACAGACCTGCCACTGCCTCGCGCATGCGCGCCGGAGCGGCAGCGATTTGATCGATGAATGTGCGTCGCTCCTCAGCGGTATGCGGCACCGTGGAGCGGTCGAATTTTCCGACGGGATAGCGAGGATCGATCTGGGTTTCGCTCATGGTTTGCGAAGTCTATCCTGAGCGAAGCGAAGTTCAGGACTGCAGCGTCGCTACAGCCGTCTGGTAGAAACTCTTCACTGCCGCGACGTACTCGATCGCTTCCTGCGTCGCTCCCGGCCCCACCTTCGCGACCAGCTCCGGTCCAGCGTTGTAAGCGGCCAGCGTCAACTCGACGTTACCGTGAAAGCGATCAAGGAGCGTCTTGACATAGCGCGTGCCGCCGAAGATGTTGTCGCGCGGATCGAAGGCGTCGCGGACGCCGAGGGCTGCGGCGGTGCGTGGCATGAGCTGCATCAGTCCCTGGGCGCCCCGACTCGATACTGCATTCGGATTGAACGCCGACTCACGGAAAGTCATCGCAGCGATGAGGTTCGGATCGACGTCGTAGGTTCGCGCCGCATCGGCGATGATGCCGGCAAGGTACTTTGGCATCGGTGCGGGAAAGGCCTGCGCAGCCAGCTGGCTGACGGTACGGGTATCGGCGGTCGATTTCGGTGCAGCAAACGCAGGCGATGCGAGGGCAACAGCGGCGAGCACGACGGCAGCAAAACGATGACGCATGGGGACGCTCCTTTCCGGTTCGGATCACGGAACGTCCCGCGTCATGCGGGATCACGTTCGGAAGCTC
>DATLVW010000105.1:0-3164 GCA_035577085.1 Thermoanaerobaculia bacterium | reverse complement strand
AACGGTCCGACATCTGGGCAATGATGTCGGCCGTCCCCAGCATGTGGCCGACGCGGCGCAGCAGCTCGTCGTACAGCCGGATGGTCTCGACCCGGCGCTCGTAGCCGGTGAAGTGCACGAGCGCCGCGGCGGTGCGCGCGTGCCGCGCCAGGCCGAGCTCGCCCACGTAGCCGCGCAGGTACTCGGCGCCGCGCGAGACGTGGGTAAGGGTGTACTCGGCGCCGTAGCGGTGCAGGCGGTCGCGCTTGCGGCGCAAGTAGCCGAAGTCGTGGAACAGCGCGGCCACGATGCCGACCTCGAACACGTCCGGGTCCAGGCGCGGCGAGTCGTTGCGGTGGCGCTCGTAGCCGTCCATCAGCCGCGCCATGGCGAGCGTCACGTCCAGCACATGCTGGATGTCGTGGTATTCAGTATCGCAGGGGTAGTAGTCCGCATGCTCGCCCCTGTAGAGGGCGGTCGCGTCGCGGAAGCCGCGCTCCACAACCTCCGCCGAAACTTTGCCGTATAGGTCTTTGAATAGGCGCGCGACTTCCGCGCCGACCGCGGCCGGATCGGTGGTGCGGATGGAATCGGTAACGTCGTGGTCGCTACGGCGCATGCTGGAGCCCGCGCGCCTGTGCTTTTTGTTCCTTCGCGCGGGCCCTTCCCCCTGGTCAAGTATAGGGATAGGATGGACGAAAGGCCAAGCGCGAGCGATGAAGTCTTTCACGGAAGGGCAGCACCCGGACTCCGCTCGATTCCGTCAGGAGCGCGGCATTGGCATGACAGAGTTCCCGCTGTCAGACGAAGAGAAGGTGCAGGTGCGTCTCCATCTGCACGAGCTCGAGATGGAGCACCACGACCTCGACGACATCATCAACCGGCTTTCCGCCGATCCCGCGCAGGATCAGCTGCAGCTGCGCCGCCTGAAGAAGCGCAAGCTGGTCCTCAAGGACCAGATCCAGAAACTGCGCGCCCGCCTCATCCCCAACATCATCGCTTGATCGGTTTGATTCAGCGCGTCACCGGGGCGAAGGTCGCCATCGGTGGCGAAGACGTTGCCTCGATCGGCAAAGGCGTCCTCGCGCTGATTGGCGTCGAGCGTGGCGATACCGAAGCGGAGGCGGAGCGCCTCGCGGCGCGGGTTCTTGGTTACCGGATCTTCCCCGATGCTTCGGGGAAGATGAATCTTTCCCTACGCGACATTCAAGGTGCTCTCCTGGCTGTGCCTCAATTCACTTTGGTCGCGGATACGAACAGCGGTACGCGGCCGAGTTTCTCGAGCGGCGCATCACCCGAAGACGGACGGAAGATGTTTCTCGTCTTCGTCGAAAAAGCGAAAGCACTGCATTCGAGCGTCGAGGCCGGCCGCTTCGGCGCCGACATGAAAGTCAGCCTGGTGAACGACGGCCCGGTGACGTTCTGGCTGCGGGTTGGTCAGGGTCCAAAGTAGGAAGCGTTGTTGACGGTGATCGAGGTGCATTCCGGAAGTTGCTGGGCGTCGTAGGTGAACGAAACGGACGAGTACTCGTTGATCGCCTGGGCCGCCAGCAACTGGTCGGCGAGCGTCTGGACAGCGCTGCTTCGGAACGACAGGCAGTGGACGGAGTTGCTGTTGGCGTCGACCGCAATGCACTCGTAAACGGAGTTCCCGCGCACCGTGCAGTTGATCGATTCGTGGGTGACGTCCGGATTGGGAGAGACCGGCCGCGCACTGATCGAGCCGCGCGCGATCCGGTTTGCCGCGTCGATGGAGACGGGCACGGACTGCTTGATGCTCCCCGCGGGAGACGACAGCCGCAGATCGCGCGTCAGATTCACCACGGCCATCTTGGTGCAGTTTCCCGCGTTGTCGTAGAAGACCTGGACGATCGAGCTCTTGTCCATCATCGGGAACATGTTCTTCACTGCCGCGTCGGTGGTCGAGCAGCGCGCGGAGGCGCCGGTCTGGTCGCTGGCGCCGCAGGACAACGACGCGCCGCTGAGCTGGCACTGAATGAACGCGTCCGGGCCGCTCGCGGTGGCGGCCGCGCCGAGCTGGCCGTAGAAATATCCGGTCGTGCCGAAATTCACGATCGCGACATCGGCGATCGCGCCGGTCGTTGCCGCGCCAAGGACGAGCGTCGCGGCGAGGCGGATGATTGAGCGCATGACGGGGGCTCCTCTCGTTACGGCAGAAGGTAGGAAGCGTTGAAGACGTAGATGAAGTTGCAGGTGCGGGTCGGCGTGTTCGGATCGTTGTCCCAGGCGAAGTAGAGCATCGAGGACTCGTTCAGACCGGCGACCGCCAGCTTCATGTCGGCCAGCGTCTGGCTGGCGCTGTCCTTGGATGTCGTGCACCAGACGAAGTTACCCGCGTCGTCCTGGGCGATGCAGTACAGGTCGGCGAAGCCCGATTGCTCGTTGCAGCCGATGTCCTGGTTGGGCTTGTCCGGCTTGACGGCGAGGGAGCCGTACGCGTACTGAGCCGTCGCGTCGACGAAGACCGGCGAGGATGACTTGGAGGTCGCGGGAACCGGCCGCGGCCTGAGGTTTCTGCTGTCCACGGTGACCTCGAGGAAGCACGAGGAGTCCGCCGGATCCCAGAAGAACCTCACGCTCGAGTACCTCTTGATCATCGCGAATAACCGCTTGTGGGCCGGATCGGTCGTCTGGCACGAGGCGTAGTGGCCGGCCCCGTCCGCGGCGCCGCAATACAGGCCGTTGCCGTACAGCCAGCAGTAGAGGTATGCGTTCGGGTTGTCGGCGGCGGCCGAGTTCATCTGGCCCTGCGCGTAATGAGTGAACTGGTTGTCGACGATCGTGACCTGGCTTGCCGCATCGAGCGCGGCGCTGGCGAGAACGACGGCAAAGACGAAACGAACGATGCGATGCATGTTGTGTCTCCCGGGGAAATTCTTGTGCGCGAGAATCTAGCCGCGTTCGGCAATTTTTTTGCAGAAATATTTTTCCCGCGCCGCGCGCAGTGGGAGGAATACCTTGCGTGAAGAAAATGTGGCGCGTGCGCGCGTGACAAAATTCACTCGCGTTGGGACGCAATGACGACTACAGGCGCACTGCGGAAGAAAGCGTTGGTCCCTGTGATCGCTGGGAAAAATCGCGAGCGCGTGATGTTGTCATCGAAGATGACAACTGCGTGCGCGCAGACGTCAGCGCCGCGTGCGGCGCGCGCGCTTCACGGAATA
>DATLVW010000104.1:0-12748 GCA_035577085.1 Thermoanaerobaculia bacterium | reverse complement strand
CTTCTCCCCCTGCGCGATTCGGAGCTGCCACTTCACGAGGTCGAGGCCCCACACCATCTCCGTGACCGGGTGCTCGACCTGCAGACGCGTGTTCATCTCGAGGAAGTAGAACTGCTTGTCGGGTCCCATCAGACACTCGATGGTTCCCGCGGAGTAGTAGTTGACGGCCGACGCTGCCTTCACCGCCATCGCGCCGAGGCGCTCGCGCAAGGCCTGATCGACGACGGGAGACGGACACTCCTCGACTACCTTCTGATGCCGGCGTTGCAGCGTGCATTCGCGCTCGCCGATGTAGACGACGTTGCCGTGCTGATCGCCGAGGATCTGGACTTCGATGTGGCGCGGTGAGGCGATGAACTTCTCGGCGTAGACGGCGCCGTCGCCAAAGAACGACTGCGCCTCGCTGGTGACGCGCTCGAAGGCAGTGCGCAAATCGCCTTCGCGCTCGACGAGCCGCATCCCTTTGCCGCCCCCGCCCGCCGACGCTTTGATCATGATCGGAAAGCCGGCGTCGCGGGCAAAGGCTTCGATCTCATCGAATGACTTCACCGCTTCGGTAAGGCCGGGAACGACCGGCACGCCCGCAGCTTTCATCCGTTGCCGGCTCTCGGTCTTCGAGCCCATCGCCTCGATCGACTCCGGCGACGGTCCGATGAACAGGATGCCGGCATCGTGGCACGCGCGTGCAAACGCCGCGTTTTCTGCGAGGAAGCCGTAGCCTGGATGGACGGCCTCGGCGCCAGTCCTTTTCGCGGCATCGAGAATGCGGTCGATGCGCAGGTAGCTCTCCCGCGATGGCGCAGGACCGATCGGCATGGCTTCGTCCGCGTAGAGGACGTGCAGCGCGGCGCGGTCAGGCTCGGAGTAGACGGCCACCATCGGATAGCCCATCTCCCGGCACGCTCTCATGACCCGCACCGCGATCTCTCCTCGGTTCGCCACCAGGACTTTCATCGCCGCGCATTGTATTCGCTGCTAACATCCCCGCTCTATGACGGAAGAACCTCTCAAAGACCAGCGCACACAGATCCTTTCCGGTGTCGTTGCCACGCTGCTGGAAGACCTCAAGAGCGGTGCAGGAGACAAGGACCGCCGTCGGCAGGTCGAGGAGTGGATGCGCACGCTGGCCGAGAAGTACCCCGAGTTCCACATCGAGAGCGGCCTGCGCGACTACTACCTCGCCGAAGCGGAACGCCTTCGCGCCGATTTCGAGAAAGCGGCCGAGCTCACCGAGAAGCTGGCGCTGGGAAGATCGATCGAAGGATTCCTCGATCGCGCGGCGGATTACGCGAAGCGGATCGCGGAGAAGTAAGGCGCTTGCTGCGAGCGGTTGAGACCAGAGAACAGCGATAAGAGACTAGAGATCAGGGTACCGTTCTGATCTCCAGTCTCTGATCCAGTCTCTGATCTCTGATCTCTGATCCAGTCTCTGGTCACTGATCCAGTCTCTGATCTCTGGTCTCTGGTTTGTCTCTGATTTGTCTCTGATCTCTGCTACTCAACCTTCTGATCTCTGCGTCCCTCTGGTACAGACCACCCTCGGCTACACTACCCGGCCCATGGGTAAGAAAGCGCGAAACAAGCGGGTCGCAGCATCGGTCGAGGCACACGCACCCACTGCCACCGCGGCTAGCGCAGACAGCCGAGTCGCCCTTGCCAATCCCACAATCGCAGGAATTGCAGCAGCTCTTTCGGTAGCTGTGCTCGCGATCTTCTCCCAACTCCGATCGCATCAGTTCCTCACCTTCGACGATCCGATCTACATCACCAACAACTCGCACGTGAAGGCAGGCGTAACGATGGCGGGCCTGCGTTGGGCGATGACCTCGCTCGACTTCAACTGGCATCCCCTCACCTGGTTCACGCACATGCTGGACGTGCAGTTGTTCGGCCTCGATGCCGGCGATCACCTGCTCGTCAATGTGGCTCTCCACCTCGCCAACACGTTGCTGGTTCTCGCGTTCCTCATCATCGGAACGGGCCGCATCTGGCGCAGCGGATTCGTGGCGGGACTGTTCGCCGTGCATCCTCTTCATGTCGAATCGGTAGCCTGGATCGCCGAGAGAAAGGACGTACTCTGCGCGTTCTTTTTTCTTCTCGGCATCGTGCTTCATTGCCGGTTCGTGCAGACTCGATCGCGGCTCCTCTATGCAGTTGTGATCGTTTCGTTCGTGTTGGGTCTGATGTCGAAAGGGATGATCATCACGCTCCCCTTCGTGCTGCTTGTGGTCGATTACTGGCCGTTGCAACGATGGTCGCTTCGTGACTTGCGGGGTTTGAGGCCGCTCATCCTGGAGAAGATTCCCCTCTTCCTGCTCGTCATTCCGGCGGCCGTCGTGACTCTCGCGGCCCAGGACCACGCCAAAGCAATCACAGCGCACATCGGGCTCACCGAGCGGCTCGCCAATGCTGCCATCTCCTATGTTGAGTACCTCGTCAAGACAATCTGGCCGGCTGATCTGGCGGCGTTCTACCCCTATCGCGTCGTGATCGCGCCACTGCTTGCATTTGGGGCCATCCTCGTTCTCATCGCCATCACCGCCGCGGTCATGCAGCAAGCGGCACGAAGGCCCTATCTTCCCGCGGGATGGTTCTGGTTTCTGGGCATTCTCGTTCCGGTCATCGGCATCGTGCAGATTGGCAGGCAGTCGATGGCGGATCGATACACGTACCTCCCGCTAATCGGGATCTTCATCGCCATCACCTGGCTGCTGGCCGATTTGGTTCCGTCCAAAGTGACGATTGGGGCCGTTGGAGTGACCGGCATCCTCGTCCTGTCAATCCTCGCCCACCGGCAGGCCGGTTACTGGCAGGACAGCATCGGCCTCTTTTCGCATGCGCTGGAGGTGACACCCGACAATGCGACGGCCGAAACCCTCCTGGGCCAGGCCTTTCTCGAGAGCGCCGATTACACGAATGCAGGAAAGCATTTTGCCGTAGCCGCCGCGATGAGCCCCAACGACGCACGCGTTCACAATAGCCTGGGCCTCGCGCTCAGCGGGTTGGGTGACGCTGGAGGAGCGGTCCGGGAGTGGAAGGCTGCGATTGCTGCCGATGCGGCGTTCGCGGAACCGTATAGCAACCTGGGCCGCCTCGAGCTTGGCGCAGGCAGGAAGAAGGAAGCGGAGGGCTGGTTCGAACAATCGATCCAACGCGACCCCGCGCCGAGGACATTTGCGGAATTGGCGCGCGCGCGTGGCGACCTCGACGAGGCAGTCCGCCGCTATCAGCAAGCCATCGCCGCCGATTCCCAATCCTCCGAAATTCACAATGATTACGCCGCAACCCTGGCGATCGCGGGACGGGATCAGCAGGCCCGCGAAGAATATGAAACGGCGCTGCGGCTCTCACCGGGAAACTATGACGCCGACATGAATCTGGGCGCGCTGCTCAGCCGGATGGGACAAAACGTTGCAGCCGTCGACCATTTCCGGCGGGCCGCCCAGGAACGGCCTCAATCGTTCGAGCCGCACGTGTATCTCGCTCTCGTGCTTGCCCAGACCGGCAATCGCGACGCGGCGATCGGGGAGATGCAGAAGGCAATGGCCATCGACGCGACGTCCACGAACCGTCAGGTGTTGAAAGCCACGGGCGGCCAGTTCGACGGGCAGGTCTTCATCGCGGGACTGCAGGGGCAACGCTAGGCCCGCCCATGTGCTCCGCCGCGATGAGGCTTACTGACCGCCGATCGATCGGGTGGTAGTGGGTCAATTTGAAAAAACCGGTCACCACAGAGGCACAGAGGTCACAGAGATCCCCTCTGTGTTCTCTATGTCTCTGTGGTTGCCTGCCTGACTTCTTTTCCGTTGGTGCCCAAGGCCGGACTCGAACCGGCACGGATTTCTCCACACGCCCCTCAAACGTGCGCGTCTACCAATTCCGCCACTTGGGCTTGAAAAGAACGGCTACTACTTCTTTGCTGGAGCTGCGGGCGCCGAGGGAGCGCTGCCACTCATTACGGAAGAGCGCGGGCGAGCTTGCAGGATCGCCAGCGACAATGAGGTGATGACGAAGAGGACGAAGAACGCAGTCGTCAGCTTGTGCAGAAGCGTGGTCGCTCCGCGCGCGCCGAACGCGGTCTGGGAGCCGCCGCCACCGAATGCACCTGCCAGATCCGCTCCCTTCCCCTGCTGCAGAAGGACGACGAGGATCAGGAACAGACTGATGAGGACGTGTAATACGACAAGAAATACGGTCATGGATTCTCCGAAGCGATGGCGCTAACGGCGCAAGGGGGCGAATTCTTCCCGGAAAGGGAGCAGGTGTCAAGGCTGCTCCGCGAGGACGAGCCGCGCACGATACATCGAGAGCAAGCCCTCGCCTGCGAGATCAAATCATCACGTCGTTCTGCGAGCGCGAAAGCAGATTCATCGACTCCGCGAGCGAGAGGAACTTCTTCGAATCGAGGCTGGCGCCGCCGACGAGGAATCCGTCAATCCCGCCGTGCGCGACGAGGTCGCCGGCGTTCTCCGGCGTCACGCTCCCACCGTACAGGACCGGCGCGCGCTGAGCCAGATCGGCCGGCCAGTAGCGCACCAGCGCATCGCGGACGGCGCGGGCCATCTCCGCCACCATCGCGCTGGTGGCGTTGCGTCCGGTGCCGATCGCCCAGACCGGCTCGTACGCGACGATCACCTCTCCCGCATTTGCGAGCTGCGGTATTGCGAGTGCGGCGATCTGACTGGAGCAGACCGTCATCGCGTTGCCGCGTTCACGCTCGTTGAGGTTTTCGCCGATGCACACGATCGGCGTCAGACCGTTCTCGATCGCCAGCGCGGTCTTCTTCGCGACGACCGTGTCGCTTTCGCCATAGATGTTGCGCCGCTCCGAGTGACCGAGGATCACGAACCGCGCGCCGCAATCGCGGATCATGCGCGCCGAAACTTCGCCGGTAAACGCGCCAGCCGCTTGATCCGCACAGTTCTGCGCCGCAACGGCAACTCTCTTCGACGCACCTGCGGCAACCTCGCGGAGATAGGGAAACGGAGGCGCGACGACGATCCCCTCCGCGTTCACTGCGCCGAGAAAGGCGCCAATCCCTTCGGGGGGCAGATTCATTTTCCAATTGGCGATGAGATAGCGGTTCGGCATGGTGGTGAGTCTATCGCCAGTCACGAGGCGCTGGCCGCGGCATACCGGTTCTTCCCTTCCCGCTTCGCTTCGTACAACTGCTCATCCGCGCGGCGAATCACGTCACCGGCGGCCTTGTCCGAGGAACGATAGCTGGCGATGCCGATCGAGATCGAGCATTGGATCATGCTCTCGTCATCGGTCGGAATCGTCAGCTCGCGCACGCGATTGAGGATGCGATTGGCCACGGAGCAGGCGCCGTCCAGGTCCGTATGGGGAAGGATGATCGCGAACTCGTCGCCGCCGAAACGGGCGAAAAGGTCGGGTGGACGGAGCGTCTCGCGCACTGCGCCGCAGAGCTCCGAAAGCACGACGTCGCCGATCGTGTGGCCGAATCCGTCGTTGATCTCCTTGAAGTCGTCGACGTCGAACATCAGCAGCGCCAGCGGCAGCGAATAGACGCGCGCACGCTCGATCTCCTGCGGGAGTTGCCGGCGGAAGTAGCGCTTGTTGGCGATGCCGGTGAGGTCGTCGGTGTCGGCAAGACCCTGGATTTGTTCGCGGGCGCTGAGCTGGCCGATGAGAAGCGAGACCTGCGCGGCGAAGATCTCGACGATCTGCTGCTCCTCTTCGTCGAACGGCTCGCTCCGATAGACCAGCAGGATGCCGCTGCTGTGATTGTCGACGGTGATGACCGCGTGGGTCGAGTGCTCCAGGCTGTCGCCGCCGCCGGCGCGCGGCAGATCGCTCCGTTCCGCTTTCACGATGACGTCCGAGGCGGCGAAGGAGACGGGGATCATGGTCTCCAGCGTGCGGCGGATGCTGTCGATGAGCGGAGGTCCGATGAGGGAGGCGGCCCCTTCCCGCGTGACGACATAGAGCTCGAGGTTCTGCTCCACCATCACCGCCGCGGCGAGATCGAAATCGATGGCGTGATCGAGGGCACGAAACGAAGAGACGAAGAGATCCGTAATGTTGTCAGCGCGCGTGGCGGAGCCGGTCAGCTCGCGGATCAGCGACAGAACTCCGGCAATCGGCTGCTGTTGGTCACGTCTCACGGTGTTGTCGGGTGTCGGGTATCGGGGGTCGGGTGTCGGAGAGTCTTGCTGGCTTCTGGGAATTGATGATTATACGGACGACGAGGGCGCTTCGCTTCAATAGAGAATTGACAATGGACATTGTGCCGGTGACAAGCGGGCAAGTGGCGGAACAACCGCCAGCCGATGCATCAGCGCTCCGACACCCGACCCCCGACGCCCGACACCCCTCACAGACCACCTATAATCCGAGCCATGACCATCGTTGAGGCGGAGGCGATTCCATTCGAGCCGCAGGACTTACGCGGCGAGCGCCTCCTGGTGCTGGCACCGCATCCCGACGATGAGGTCATCGGATGCGGCGGCCTGGTCGCCCTCCACCTTCGCGAGGGACGGCCGGTGCACGTCGTCATAGCAACGGACGGAGCGCAGGCCGGCGATGGCGTCCAGCGCGAAGCGGAGTCACGCACCGCACTCGCGCTCCTCGGCGATGCCACGATCGAGTTTCTCCGATTCCCCGACCGCGAACTGGAGAATGCCGCCGAGCTCGACGCGCGCCTCGCCGCAATCCTGCGCCAGCAAACGCCCGATCTCATCGCAGTTCCGAGCCCGCTCGAGATCCATCCCGATCACATCGCTCTTTCCCGCGTCTTCTGCGACCTCATCGCGCGCGATCCGTCGCTCTTCGCCGACCTCGCGGTGGCCCGCATCGCGTTCTACGAGGTCAGCGCGCCGCTCCGTCCGAATGCGCTGATCGACATCACGTCCGTCGCCGGCACAAAGTACGCGGCGATCGACGCGCACGCTTCGCAGGCCGCGATCCGCAATTACACTTCATATGCCCGCGGGCTCAATGCGTGGCGCGCCATGACCCTGCCCACGCATGTCGCGTTCGCCGAAGCGTACTGGACGACGACGCTGCCGTCGCTTCGTACGACGCCCTTCAGCGCGCTTCGCGAAGCGATAGGTCCGCAGCGGATCGACATCGTGCGCGAGCCGCTGCCGGTCAGCGTCGTGGTGCGAACGAAGAATCGGCCGGCCCTTCTGGCCGAGGCGATCGCATCGATCCGCGCCACCGGCTATCCGGCAGAGATCGTCGTCGTGAACGATGGTGGTACGCCGCCTGAGGTCGAGAACGTCACGCTCGTCCAGCACGACACGTCCCTCGGCCGCTCCGAAGCCGCCAATGCCGGCGTTCGCGCGGCGAAGAGCGACTATGTCGCCTTCCTCGATGACGATGATCTCTTCTACCCCGAGCATCTCTCGACGTTGTCGCATGCCGCTCGCGGATCGAGCGCCGCGGCGTGGTATAGCGACGCTGTCTCCGCCTTCATCGACGGTGAAAGCCGTCAACCAATGCGCATCTACGCTCGCGATTTCGATCGAGAGCTGCTCCTTGTCGACAACTACATCCCGCTTCCCACACTCTTGCTTCGCCGCGCCAATTTCCTCGACGTCGGTGGATTCGATGCGGCATTCGACCTCTTCGAGGATTGGGACTTTCTCATCCGGCTGGCGCAACGCGGCGATTTCATCCGAGTGCCTCGCATCACCTGCGAAGTGCGTCAGATCAAGAACAGCGGATCGATCGTGGCGGCAAATCCCGAGGGTTCTCCCACGTTTCGAAAGGCCAAGCTGCAGGTGTGGCGCAAGCACGCCGCGCTGATGAGCGAGAGCATGTTCGCGAATGTGTTCGAGCGGGAGCGGCGCCGCACGGTCGGAATCGAAGGCGAACTGGTCGAAGCACGTGGGGCGCGCAGCCGCGCGGATTGCGAGGTCGCACGGCTCGAGCGCGACAAGCGGTCGCTCATCGCTCAGATTGGCGCGCTGAGCGAGCGGATCAACGAAACGATGATGCGCATCAGCCACCTCGAAGGGGCGAACGCTGAGATTCGCGGCATGCTGGATAGCGCAAATCGCGACTGTTACGCCGCTGTTGCCCGGATCAGCGAGCTCGAAAGAGCGGCGGCCGCGAGAGAAACTGCCTCGGATGAGATCGAGCGCACGAACCGGGCTCTGTACGCCGAGGTGGCGCGGCAGCAGAACCTGCTCGACACGATCTTCAAATCGCGCACCTGGAAACTGCATTCAATCGTCGAGCGGGTGAAAGGACGATGACGCGCGCGCTGCTCGTCTGTCCCGAGCCCCTCGGTCACCGGCAGCCGGCGGGCATCGGCATCCGTTTCATCGAGATGTCCAAAGTCCTTCTCGCCGACGGACACGACGTGACACTTCTCTCCCGCGACGCCGGTAATGTTGCCGGCTGCCGCGTCGACGCGATCACGCCCGAGAATCTGGAGCGATACTCGCACGAGGCAGAAGTGGCCATCGTGCAGGGACATGCGGCGAATGAAGTGTTCGCGCACGCTGCACCGATCCCGACGGTCGTCGATCTGTATGACCCGTTCATCGTCGAGAACCTGCACTACTACTCGTCGCGCGGAGCCGAGGTGTTCGCGCACGATCACGCCACGCTGATCCAGTCGCTGCTGCGCGGCGATCTCTTTCTCTGCGCGTCCGAAGCGCAGCGCCTCTTCTACCTCGGCACACTTCTCGCCACCGGACGCGTCAACCCGATCGCGTTCGAGAGCGATCCGAACCTCGACGCGCTCCTGCGCATCGCCCCCTTTGGTGTAGAAGCCCCTGGGAGCGCGGGCGTCTCGTCCGCTCGTGGTTCTGATTTCCCTCTCCCAGGAGTGCTCTTCGGGGCGATCTACGATTGGTATGACCCGATCCTGGCCATCGAAGCGGCCGCGATCGCGCGCGCGTCGCTGCCGGACATCACCCTGACCTTCACAACGCATCCGAATCCCTCGCTGACGCCGCAGGGAAAACTGGCCGAGGCGATGAAGGTCGTGGAGCAGAAGAGGTATGAGTTCGTTCGTTTCGAGCCGTGGGTTGCTTATGAAGAACGCGCGTTGTTCTTCTCCCGCTTCGGCGCCGCGCTGATGACCTTTCCGCGATCGATCGAGACCGATCTCTCGATGCGAACGCGCGTCTACGACTACATCTGGGGCGGTCTGCCGATCGTCACCAGCTCCGCACCAAGCACGGACGAACTGCTGACGCGATACGGCGCGGGAACGATCGTCCCCTCCAACTTCCCTGCCGGGCTCGCGGCCGCGCTCGTGCGCGTGTTGCGCGATGACCACATGCGCATGCGCGAGGGCGCGAGACGCTTCGTCGAAGAGCATCAATGGGATCGCGCGTTGCAGCCGCTCGTCGAGTTCGTTCGCTCACCGCGCATCGATCCGTCCAAAGACGCATTCGCGGCGACTCTGCGTCTGCCCGAACACGTTCCTTCGTTTCTCGACCGGATCAAGCGCCGCATGGGAGGCTCGTTCTGACCGCACCCGCTGTTGACGTCATCGTCGTGAATTGGAACAGCCGCGCGGATACGATGGCCTGCCTCGAGGCGGTCGCATCGCAGCTTGCCGGCGTTGAGGGCGCGGTGATCACGGTCGTCGACAACGGCTCGACCGATGGCAGCATCGGCGCGATCGCCGCACTCCGCCCGGCGGTGCGTCTCCTGCCGCTCGGCGCAAACCACGGATTCACAGGCGGCGTCGCCGCAGGTCTGGCCCGCTCGGATGCGCGCAACGTCGTCTTTCTCAACAACGATGCGGTGCCGGAGTCAGGATGGCTGAAGGCGCTCGTCGACGCGATCGATGCAGCGCCGGACGACGTGATCTCGATCGGCGGCAAGATCGTCGATCCGACCGGGCAATTCATCGATTTCATCGGCGGAGCGCTGACGTTCGATGGTCATGCCTTCCAGAACGGATTCCGTTATCCACTCGCCTCGGTTGACGAACCGAAGTCCGGCGCGGAGATTCTCTTCGCCTGCGGTGGGAACATGATCTCGCGCCGCGAGCCGCTCCTCGCCCTCGGCGGATTCGACGACGACTACTTCGCGTATCTCGAAGATGTCGATTTCGGCTGGCGCTCCTGGCTGGCCGGTTACCGCGTTCTGTTCGAGCCCCGCGCGGTGGCGCGTCACAAGTCGAGCGCGACGAGCCAGCGCCTCGGCGATTTCGAGCGAGGCGTTCTCTTCGAGCGCAATGCGTTGCAGACCGCGCTGAAGAACTACGAGAACCTCAACGACACCGCAGCCTCGTTGTTCTTCACCTTCTTATCGCGCCTCCATCACTACGCGTCGACCCGCAACGACAACGCGGACGAGTTGGTTCGGGAGCCCTTCTCGAAGACGTCGAAGACTTCGCACGGATTTCTGGCGCGCGTACGCAAGAAACTGTTCGGTGCGAAGCCGTTGGCAACGATCGAAGATCCGCTCACCACGATGCAGTTCCGTGCCTTCACTTGGACCGTGGCTCATGGAGAACGCATCGCCGCGAAACGCGCCGCCGTGCAGAACCTGCGGAAGCGCAGCGACGGCGAGATCTTCGAGCGCTTTCCCCTGCTGGTCGTTCCAACCTATCCCGGCGACGAGAGTCTGATGCGCAGTGCGCTCTTCCGAATGCTCCAGCCCTCTTTGCCGTCAGTCGAGCGGACGCTGTCCGCTATCATGCGCCCGTGACACAGCCGTCCTGGTGGCATCGTTTTAGCGTGCGAGGCGTGTTCTGGCGGCAACTTCTCCGCTTTGCCATTCTGAACGTACCGCCCTGGATCGAGCCGATCGTCATGGCGTCATGGTCGTTGTTCTTCCTGATGTGGGGATCGGCCCGCCGCGCTGTGATCCGCAATCTCGGCGTGATCAAGCCAGGCTCGTTCGCCATCGTCAATTTCTTCCGCTGCTACCGCCTCTTCTGGAACTACGCCTGGACGATCGCCGACAACGTCCGGTTCAAGGAGGCTCGCACGATTCCGGATTGGGAGTTCACCGGCTGGAAGTTTTTTCAAGAGATGCAGGAGCGCGACGGCGGCGCGATCCTGCTCACCGCGCACATGGGCAGCTACGACCTCGGCGCACATCTCTTCGCCGAGACATCGAGCCGGCGCATCGTCATGGTGCGCGCCCCCGAAGCCGATCCGGAAACGCGAGCCTTTGAACAGGACCGCGCCGCTGAAGGTCTTCGCATCGAGTTCAATACACGATCCACTGACCTCGCCATCGACCTGCTCGATGTCATCCGCGAAGGCAACATCGTGGCCATCCAGGGCGACCGCGTGACCGGCGAGATCGGCTTCCTCCCCGCGACGGTGTTCGGTAAGCCGACGCGCGTTCCGGCCGGCCCGTTTGCGCTGGCGCTCGCGGCGCGCGTGCCGATCTTTCCCGTCTTCGTCGTCCGACTCGGCAGGCGCCGCTATCGACTCATGACCGCGCGCCCGATCGAGCTCGTACGCAGCCGGGACCGCGATGACGACTTCCGGCGCGCGGTCGAGCAATGGGTGGAAGAGCTCGAGCATGTCATCCGCGACTGCTGGTCTCAGTGGTTCACGTTCGAGCCGTACTGGCCGGAGCTGGCCGCGTGACGATGAACGTCATCGTCAATCGTTCCGCCGCTCGATGGCTGCCGTCGCGGCATCGCTTTGCGCTGGCGCAGCTTGTTGCGTTCACACACTTGCGGCAAGGCAAGCCGCAAGACGCCAATGGTCCGGACCACCTCATCCTTCACATCGATCGCGATCAAAGCGCGGCCGAAGCTTATGCCGTTGCGGTCTGGGTTTTCGTCACCGTCGCCGCCTATCTCGCAGCGATCCTGCCGGTGCCCCAGCCTCTGGCCATCATCGTGGCGATTCCTCTTGCATCGATCGTCATTCACATCCCAATCGTTGTCGGAGGACTGCTTCTCCGGCTCATTCTCGGAGACAACGATCACGTCAAGATTGTCTCCGTCGGAACGATGTCCTTGCTGTTCGTCTGGTCGTTTTACGTGGCGCGCGGCGATTCCTGGGCGCGCTTCGTGGCTTGGTTCTTCTTTGCCGTGTTGGCCTGCAATGCGATCGCCGCGGCGATTCTCTGGTTGCTGCGCGCCGCGGTCCAGGCCGAGGAGAGTCGATGCGCACGCTGATCCTCGCGTTTGCAATCTGCGCATCGATCATTGTCCCGCTCCTTCTCCTGCTGCTGTTTCCGCCGTGGTGGCTGATCGCCCTCGGAGTTCTCGCTCTCGCTCATGGGTTCGTGCTCTGGCCAACACTTAGACCGAACTCGCAGTGGCTCGGTCCGGTGATGACGAGTTTCGAGACCGACTCCAACGAAGTCTGGCTCACAATTGACGACGGGCCCACGGACGACACGCCAGCGCTGCTCGACGCGCTCGACGCGCTCGACGTAAAGGCGACGTTCTTCGTCAAAGGTGTCCTCGTCGAACAACGGCCCGACCTTGTGAAGGCGATGCTGGCGCGCGGTCACACCGTCGAGAACCACTCGCAGACGCATCCTTCAGGCTCGTTCTGGTGCCTTCCGCGGAAGGCACTGGCTTGGCAGATCGATCGATGCAGAAAAGCGCTGGAAACAGTAGGTGTGCAGTCACGCCTTTTCAGGGCGCCGGTCGGAATGAAGAACCCGTTCGTCCATCCGATCCTGCAGCGCCGCGACCTGACGCTCGTCGGTTGGAGCGTGCGCGGATTCGATTCCTTCGGCGACGACGTGCAGCGCGTTGTGAAGCGAATCGTGCCGCGCGTCACTTCCGGCTCGATCGTGGTGATGCATCAGGGGCGCGGCTTTTCGGTGGCGTGCG
>DATLVW010000103.1:0-4718 GCA_035577085.1 Thermoanaerobaculia bacterium | reverse complement strand
AAAGAGACACTGAGGACACAGAGACAAAGCCGTACCTCTGTGACCTCTGAGTCTCTGTGGTAAAAACCGCCCGTGACCACCCTCCACGTTGACCTCATCGTCCCCGCGCAACTCATCGTCCTCATCGGCGGCGGTGAGTTTTCTTTTGGCGAGACCCGCGAGATTGATGAGTTTCTCCTCCGCAGCATGCCCCCGGAGCGGCGTGTCGTTGCGTTCATCCCGGCGGCGTCGGGATCGGCTGAGTACGCGACGCACTTCGGAAAGTACCTGCATGGAATCGATCCGACTGTCGAAACCGTGAATGTTCCCATCTATCGCGGACGCGACAGCCGGCGGCAGAAGAATCTCAACGCGCTCTCCTCAGCCGGCATGATCTACCTCGGCGGCGGCGTGACGAACAACCTGCTTGCCGTGCTGCGGGAATCGGCTGCCGACCTGGCGATGCGCGAGGCGGCGTCGCAAGGCACCGTGATCGCGGCAATCGGAGCGGCAGCCTCGTGCTTCGGAATCGCCGCGCGCGACATGCACGGCATCGCCCCCTCGCTTCCCGCCCTTGGCTGGATTGCGAACACCGTGGTCGACACCTCCTTCGAGCCCGAGAACGACACGAACTTGCGGCGTCTGATGTCGGTTCCCGAAACGCAGCTCGGACTCGGCATCCCCGTGGGCACCGCCCTGGCGATTCGCACCGGCGGCGAGACGGAGATCATCGGCGCGGGGCATGTCGCCGCTTTTCGGAAAGGTCAGGCCCGCTAGTTGCAGAAATGCGCGTGCTGCCAGGCCCGGAGCAGTCGATGCCAGTAGAGAACAATTCCGACGAAGTTCTAACCGTAGAAGAGCTGACGCGCCTCTTCAGCGTGCTGTCGCACGACCTCAAGTCGCCGATCTTCTCGGTTGACGGGTTCAGCGATCTGCTGCTGGCCGATTACTCCGACAAGCTCGATGAGGAAGGGCAGGACTTCCTCCGCCGCATCCGCTCCAGTGCGCAGCAGATGAAGCGGGTGCTCGACGAGATGTCCCACATCGTCAAGCTGTTGTCGCGTCCCAATGCGCGGCGCCCAACGCCGCTGCGGGAAATCGTGGAGGAGGTCATCCTCAAGTGCAACTACCAGATCGAAGAAGGCGGCGTGAAGGTCGATCTGCCCGACGAGCTGCCGACGGTCACCGTGGACCCGGAGAAGATGCGCGAAGCGATCAGCGCGATCTTCGCGAACGCACTCTTTTTCAGCGACCGCCCGAAAGGGGAGCGCACGATCGCCATTGACTGCAACGTCGATCCTGACGGCTACCGAATCTGCATCAAAGACAACGGCATCGGCATCGATCCGCGTTACACGGCACAGATCTTCGACCTCGGCCTGAAACTCGACAAGTCACGCGGCGGTGGGCCGGGCTACGGCCTCTATCTCGCCAAACGCATCATCGAAGATCAGGGCGGGACGATCAGCGTCGACGCACTACCTGACGAGGGCAGCAGTTTCTGCTTCACGATCCCGCACTCGTGAACCGGTTGTGCCGGGTCCTCGCTACTGGCCTGCTGGCGTCAAAGCCGCGGTCTCTTCGATGATCGTCGACTTCGGCCCGTCGATCACATCGTCCGGTAAGGGATCCTCCCCCGGAAGCCCAATGATGCGGATGAGCACGGAACGGTCTTCCGCGACGTCGACGCCGAGGTAGCGCGCGGCTGCCTGGGAGAGATCGATGACGAACTTGTTCACGTACGGCCCGCGGTCGTTGACGCGCAGACGGAGCTTCTTGCCCGTAGCGCGCGACGTCACCTCGATCCACGATCCGAGCGGCAGGGTCAGGTGCGCCGCCGACATCTTCTTATTGTGGTAGCGCTCGCCGTTCGCGGTGAGTGTGCCGTCGAGCGAGGTCGAGTAGTAGCTGGCCAGACCGTTCAGGCGGTGCTTCAGTGCGACAGCGGCGTACTTCAGGACGCGGAGTTTGATCGGGTCGGGGTCAGGTTGCGCAACGGCAATGGGCGCGGGTCGGGGAGTCGGCGGACCAAATCGATACGACTGCATCGTGGCATCGTCGAGCTTGAAACTCTCCTCGCAGAGATAGCCCTGAGCATGCGCCGACTGTGTAAGTGCCAAGGCACCAGCCACAGCGAACAACCAGATCGTCAACTTCGGTCTCATAGCCAATACGGTACTGCTTGTCATTTTATCTACCTTTCAATGGGCGAGCCAATCCATGCCAAGACAAAGTCGCTATTGCAGAGCTAACTTCAACTGGATGAATTGTTTCGATTGAGCTCGTCGTGGCTTCTCACTTGCAAATAACCGAAGCCGGGATTCCGTTTCGAGAGGGGACGGAAAAGGGGACTACTACGATGAGCGAGCCCAGCACAAGCAGGCCCTTCCGTGAAAGATTCCTGGATGGCTTCGACCGCGCCCAACTCAACGACGCGGTATTGAAGGTCAAACCGCGCAGAATGAGCGGTTTACGAAAGAAGTATGCCGGATGGGCGCTGGGTGCTTCGCTCGCCCTCGGAGGGCTCGGGATCCCTTTGAAGATCGGAAACATGCTGCATTCCGCCGATGCGAATGCCCATCGCCGAACCATCACCGGCCTGACCGAGAAGCCACAGGTCGATGATGCGCAGCCCCAGACCGAGGCGAAGATCGCCGGCGATCTGGCGACGGCGAAACAGATCGCCGACCAGGTCACGTCCGGCATCGCCGGTGGTGTTACCGGAGCCGTCCAGGACGTAGCGACGACCGTGGCGTCGGCGCCGGCAACAGTGGCGGGTGCGCCCAGCCAGATCGTGGCTGCCGCCGATCAAGTGAGAGAGCAGTTCTTTCGGAAGCAGATTCCCTTCGGCGGCATCATCTACAGCGAGGCAAGAAAGAACGATCTGCCGCCGGAGCTCGTCGCTGCTGTCGTCCACACCGAGTCGAGTTTCGTGCCGACGGCGCGGTCGAACCGCGGCGCAGTCGGCCTGATGCAACTCGCGCCAAGAACCGGGCGCTGGTTGGGTGCTGACAATCTTTCCGACCCCGCGCAGAACATCCAGGCGGGAGCAAAGTACCTTCGCTACCTGACCGATCGCTTCGGCGGCGACCAGCAGAAAGCGATCGCCGCGTACAACGCCGGGGAAGGGAACGTCCGCCGTTTCAACGGGACGCCTCCGTTCAAAGAGACGCGCAACTACGTGCAGCGAGTGAACAACTTCCGGCAGGATCTGGGCTCCCGCGTGGACGACGAAACCGCGGCGACAGGCGCTGCACAGTAGGACGCGACCAACACGGGCGCATACAATACGGCCATGTCCGGGCCTCGCTTGATCGTCGGTATCATCGTGATGGGAGTCGCGGTGCCGCTGACGATTTTCTTTCTCCTCGGTCTCCACACTGTGGGCGAGTTCTTCAGCGTTGCCGCAACGACGTTCCTAGCCTGGGGAACTGCCGACTTCCTCTCCACGATCCTGGAAAGGCCGCGGCTCGAGAATCGTTCACCGGGGCTGGCGATTCGGGAGGATCTCGATCGGCGGCGCGCAGACGAGTAGATCGAGACTCAGCCTTGCGGAAGTTGAAGCCGTGCACGCAGGCCGCCCGACGGCGATCCTTCCAGGCTGATCGAGCCTCCATAGACTTCCGCAAGATCGCGCACGATCGCCAGTCCAAAGCCGGTACCCGGCTCGGATTCGTCCGCGCGCACGCCTCGCTGCAAAACCTCATCGCGCATCGAAGGAGGCAGCCCGGGGCCGTCGTCATCAATGTTGATCGCGATCAGCTTCTCCGTCTGCTCTGATGAGACGACGACGCGCGCTTTTGCGAACCGGCAGGCGTTGTCGAGCAGGTTGCCGAGCATCTCGTCGAGGTCTTCGCGGCGCACACGAACGGCGTGATCGGGAGAGACGTTCGACTCGATCGCGATGCCGCGCTCGGCGTGCAAGCGGCGCAGCGTGCGCGAGAGTCCGTCAACTGAGTCGGCCACTGAGCAATGGATGCCGGCACTCGTTCCCGCGGCGCCAACGCGTGCGTGTGCGAGGTGATAGTCGATCTGGCGACGCATCCGTTCGACCTGCTGCCCGATCAGCGCTCCGGACTCGACGCCCGCTCCTGAACTGCGCGCTGCTTCCTGCGCGATCACGGCGAGCGGCGTCTTCAGTCCATGCGCGAGGTCGCCCGCCTTGGCAACCGCGCGGCGTACCGCCTCTTCGCGCTCGGCCAGTAGCGCATTCAGGTCGTTGACCAGCGGCTGTACTTCTGATGGATACGTCCCCTCAACACGATCGCTTCGCCCCTCGCGCACGTCGATGAGCCGGGTCCGCAATTGTTCTATGCGCGACACGCCGCCGCGAAGGTACAGAAGTCCGGCCAGCATCAACGCCGCGCCGGCGAGGAGGACCATATGCGGCTCGATCCGGAAGACCGCGTGCCATCGGAGCACGAGAAGAAACAGCATGTGCGAAATGCTGAGTAGTCCTGCCGTCCACAGCAGCGAGCCGATGAGCAATCGCGATCGAAGCGATTTCACGTGCGTTCCTCGATCCGGTAGCCGAGTCCGCGCACCGTCTCGATGACGGCGGACCCGAGTTTCCGCCGCAGCCGGGCGATGAACACCTCGACGGTGTTCGAGTCACGATTGAAACTCTGCGCGTAAATGTGCTCCGTCAGCTCCGCCTGCGAGACCACGCGCCCGCGGTGATGCATCAGGTACGAAAGCACGCGAAATTCGTGACTTGTCAGGCGGACCGCTGCGCCATC
>DATLVW010000102.1:0-4393 GCA_035577085.1 Thermoanaerobaculia bacterium | reverse complement strand
CGCCGGACGCCTACCGGCCGATCGACTGGAACATCTTCGTCCCCTCCACACGGTTCCGTGTCAACCTCGGCATCCGCACTCTCACCGCCGCGCACGTCACCTTCTATCACTTCGCGGCCGGGGGCCCCGTGACGGAGAAGGTTCTCGATCTCCCTGCCGATTACGTCTTCCTCGATGCGGCGGATCATTTCTTCGGCGTGGCGGTCAATCCCGTCGACTCGATCCAGATCAGTGTCTCCGGTGACAACGTCATCGCCATTCCCTTCCACACGTTCACCGACAACTCGACGAACGATCCGGCGGTCTTCAATCCGCAGTCGCCGGCCCACACGTACTTTCCCATTCTCGATATCGCGACCGCGACGCCCTAGCTCTCTTTCGTGAGGCACCGGCGGCCGCGCCGGTGCCTCGATCGCGGAGCTAGTTCGATGTCCCAGCGCGACGCCCATCTCGCAGTTTCCCGCCGGAAATCCTCGCGGGCAGCTGTGTCTTCATGCGCAGCCGGGCACAATCAAACAGGAGAGAGGTACATGAGATCATCAAGAGTCCTGATCGCTACTGCTTTGTTCTTTGTGGTCATTGGGCCGTCGTTCGGGTCGTGCACATTCCCGGTGAATATCTCCAATGCCCTGCCCGGTTTCGGCGGTTACCGGTTGTCGTGGCAGCCAGTCATCAGCGCCACGAATTACCAGGTAGAGGCGTCGTCCGACGGTTTTCGACATTCCACGACGCTCGCGAATCTTGGGCCCGGGACGAGTGGCGTCACGGTGAACGAGCTGACGTCCTACGTGCGCGGGAGTTACTCCTTCCGTATCACCGCAACGAGCCCCTCGAACCCGTTCGCATCAGACGTTCCCTGTACCGGCACGGCGATGAACCTCAACTTTTCCGGCATCGCAATCAGTCTCGCCCGGCGCGTCAACAGAATCGTCATTCCGGTCGCCGGCTCGACTCGTGGTGCGAACAATGCGCAATTCAAGACATCACTCCGCCTTGGGCCGCCGACGTCGGAGAGCATCGGAAAGATCATTTTCCATCCGGCAGGGCGTGCCGGCAGCGATGACGATCCGTCGATTCCGTTCCGTGTCGAGCGCGGAGAGACGCTGCAGTTCGACGATATCGTTGCCGCGATCGGCCAGAGCGGTATCGGGTCCCTCGACATCACTTTTATCGGTGACTTCGGTCTTCCCGAGGTGGGCCTGTTGCCGGTCGAAGCGCGGCTGTTCAACGAAGGGGTTGGGGGAACATACGGCGCGTTCGAAGCGCCGGTGATGCCGCCGGACGCCTACCAGCCGCTCGACTGGAACATCTTCGTCCCCTCCGCACGGTTCCGTGTCAACCTCGGCATCCGCACTCTCACCACCGCGCACGTCACCTTCTATCACTTCGCGGCCGGAGGCCCCGTGACGGAGAAGGTTCTCGATCTCCCTGCCGATTACGTCTTCCTCGATGCGGCGGATCATTTCTTCGGCGTGGCGGTCAATCCCGGCGACTCGATCCAGATCAGTGTCTCCGGCGACAACGTCATCGCCATTCCGTTCCACACGTTCACCGACAACTCGACGAACGATCCGGCGGTCTTCAATCCGCAGTCGCCGGCCCACGTCACCTTTCCCATTCTCGATATCCCGACTGCGACGCCCTAGCGCTCTTTCGTGAGGCACCGGCGCTGACGCCGGTGACTCGATCGCGGAGCTCGTTCCATGTCCCAGCTCGACGCCCATCTCGCAGTTTCCCGCCGGAGATCCTCACGGGCAGCTGTGTCTTCATGCGCAGGCGGGCACAATCAAATAGGAGAGAGGTACATGAGATCATCAAGAGTCCTGATCGCTACTGCTTTGTTCTTTGTGTTCATTGCGCCGTCGTTCGGGACGTGTACGTTCCCAGTGACGAACACGGGGCTGGCCGGCGGCGGCATCCGACTGTCGTGGCAGCCAACCGCCAGCGCGACGAATTATGAAGTTCAGGTGTCGCACGACGGGTTTCAGCATTCCACGACGCTGGCGAATCTTCCTGCTGGTACGACCGGCGTCACTGTGAACGAGCTGACGAATTCCCCCAAACCGTACTCCTACCGCATCATCGCGTCGAACCCGTCGAA
Source organism: Thermoanaerobaculia bacterium (assembly GCA_035577085.1). Taxonomy (GTDB): domain Bacteria; phylum Acidobacteriota; class Thermoanaerobaculia; order Gp7-AA8; family Gp7-AA8; genus JADGNZ01. Next base: position 2,292 of record DATLVW010000102.1, on the reverse strand, counting down.
CGCAACGGACGTTTCGTGTACCGGCGCAGCGACTATCCTCTATAACACCTCCTTCAGCGGGATCTATCAGCGCGTCAGCAGAATCGTCATTCCGGTCGCCGGCTCGACTCGTGGTGCGAACAATGCGCAATTCAAGACGTCGCTCCGCCTTGGGCCGCCGACGTCGGAGAGCGCAGGAAAGATCATCTTCCATCCGGCAGGACGTGGCGGCAGCGATAACGATCCGTCGATTCCGTACCGCGTCGAGCGGGGACAGACGCTGCAGTTCGACGACATCGTTGCCGCGATCGGCCAGAGCGGCATCGGGTCGATCGACGTCGTTCCGGGCAATTGGTTTCCTCTATCCGATGTGGGATTGCTGCCGGTCGAAGCACGGCTGTTCAACGAAGCAGCCGAGGGAACATACGGCGCGTTCGAAGCGCCGGTGATGCCGCCGGACGCCTACCGGCCGATCGACTGGAACATCTTCGTCCCCTCCGCACGGTTCCGTGTCAACATCGGCATCCGCACGATCACCGATGCGCACGTCAGCTTCTCTCACTTTGCGGCCGGAGGCCCCGTGACGGAGAAGGTCCTCGATCTCCCTGCCGATTACGTCTTCCTCGATGCGGCGGATCATTTCTTCGGCGTGGCGGTCAATCCCGGCGACTCGATCCTGATCAGTGTCTCCGGTGACAACGTCATCGCCATTCCCTTCCACACGTTCACCGACAACTCGACGAACGATCCGGCGGTCTTCAATCCGCAGTCGCCGGCCCACGTCACCTTTCCCATTCTCGATATCCCGACTGCGACGCCCTAGCTCTCTTGCGTGAGGCACCGGCTGCCGCGCCGGTGCCTCGATCGCGAGCTCGTGCAATCAAAGTCGCACGCCTCCTGTTACACTACACACCCCACCATGCCCAGCATGAACGAGCTCATCGGGCTCCTGATCGCAATCATCGTGATCTGGTTCGTCCTCAAGCTGGCGAAAGTGGCGATCCGTCTGATCCTCTTCGTGATCGCCGTCGTCATCATCGCCGGGGCGCTTTATTACGTTTTCATGAGGTGATTTCCTTTGAGCGAAGATCGCAAGTACAGACACCGCGGCTATCAGGACAGCGGCGGCTACTCCTCTAACAATTCATCCAGCAGTTCGCGCCCGCCGCGCACACCCTACGAGCCTCAGAACCAGAGGATCGAAGGCGCTCCCCGCGGCCGTACCGCCGGCGGTTTCGGCCCCGAAGTCTTCAAATGCAACGCCTGTGGCACGCAGCGCCTCGGACTCGACCAACCGACCTCGGAAGAGACGTGCATCAAGTGCGGCGCCGACCTGCACACATGCGGCAACTGCCGCGCTTTCGACACGACCACACTCTGGGAATGCCGCGAGAACATCCCCGCGCGCATCTCCGGCAAGCACGTCCGCAACGAGTGCACGTTCTTCCAGCCGAAAGTCGTCCGCGACCTCACCGCCGACAAGGGCCGCCAGGTGCAAACGCCCGACGAAGCGCGGAAGGCGTTCGACGCGCTGTTCAAGAAGTAGTGGTATTCATCTGCGTCTATCTGCGTAATCTGCGGATAAGGCTTTTCCGCAGATGACGCAGATGTTCGCAGATAGAAGCAAGATTCTCATCGTGCTGCTGCTCGCGATTGCTTGCGGGCGCCGCGAGCCGCTGACGACACGCGAGCTCGTTGGCCAGTATTACCTGTACGTCAACTCCGACTACACCAACCCGAACCAACCTGATGACCGCCTGCTCTTGAAGGCTGACGGCGCCTACGAACACAGTTTTGTTTCCGGTCAGGCACACCGCTCGAGCACTGGCACATGGCGCGTGAATGGGACACATGTCGTCATCAACGATTGGCAAGACTATGCGGGAATCACGAGCCTTCAGCCACTCGGCGATCGCAAATTGCACTACATCGTCTTCACCGAAGGAACGCCGCCGACCATTGTTCTGGATAGTGACCAGAACATCTTCTACGACCGCCGGCCGCATCAGCACAAGTAGCAGGGTCACCGAAAGCTGTCCCGTTTTTTCTGCTCCGCGACCTCATAAACCTCGTGACTCCGCAACTGCTATCCTCCGCCCGCTTGCGAAACGCAATCAACGTAGCTCTCGCGATCGTCTCCGGCGTCCTCTTCGCCTGGTCCTTCCCGAACGTCGCTGCCGGATGGCTGATGTTCATCGCGCTGCTGCCACTGTTCGTCGCGTTAACGCGCGTGAACAGTTACAAAGGGGCGTTCGCACTCGGCTGGCTCTCGCACGGCGTCGCCTGGCTGCTCATGGTTCCCTGGGTCATTCG
>DATLVW010000101.1:0-5342 GCA_035577085.1 Thermoanaerobaculia bacterium | reverse complement strand
CGAGCACGAGCTCGGGTTGATCCAGCGTGCCGGCGCCCGTTGATGAGAGCGTGACGTTGCCGCCGAGAATATTCGCCAGCGACGACAGCAGTTTCAGTTTCGAGAGATCGATCGACGACGACTTGATCGTGTACGAGAACTGATTCGTGCCGAAATCGATCTGCGCTTCGCCGGTGATCGTGCCGGCAGGCGAGACGATCGTCACGTTGGCCGCCTTCAGCGCGCCCTTGGTGAAGGTGATATCCGTCTTCGCACTTGTTACCGGCTCGCCGTAAATCGAGCCGTTGCTGATCGTGACCTGCCCGGTGCCGCCGAGAGTTGCCTTCGGTCCGGAGAGGTGCAACTTACCGCTCACGTCGCCGGTGATGGGCAGCGTGCCGAGGTCGAGGAAGGTGATGATGTCGGCGACGGGGAAGTTGGTTGTGGCGACGTCGAGGTCGAAGTTGGTCGTCCCTTTGCCCGGCGCCCAGGCAACGGTTCCGTTGAGGCGCAGATCGCCTTTTGCCTGGTGTACGAGGAAATTTGCAAAGATGACTTTGCCCGCGTCGGCTGTGCCGGTGACGACGAGGTGTCCTGTGCCTGCACCTTTGATGGCGAGCTTCAGATCGACGGCGTGCATGGCGCGCTCGACGTTGTAGCCGGCCGCGTCAAGGGCGAGATCGAACTGCGGAGGCCCGCTGTCGGGGAAGAAGATCGTGCCGGTCATGCCGAGTCGCGCGGCGCCGTCCCGGATTGTTGTCTTTTCGAAAGTCAGCAGATTCTTCTCGGCGTAGATGACACCACCACGCTTATCGAAGCCGAGAGCCCTTGAGCCCTCGTACAGCAGATCCATGTCGAGATCGCCGAGAAGAACGTTGTTGTATTTCGCCCCTGTACTGGTAATCCGTGCGCTCACCCTCAGCGATTTGAGCACTCCCTGGATGGAGCCGGTAATGGTGCCGCTGCCGCCGAGTCCGAGGAGCGTGTAACTGTTCTTCCCGGCGGAGTGCGCGAAGTTGTAGCCGATGCGATCGAGCTCGCTGAAGTCGCGGCTATCGATCTTCGCCGATAGTTGGGTCGAGCCGGTCTCCATTTCGAAAGACCCATTGTCAAGGGCGATGGTCGAGGCATCGGTGACGAGGTCTGCGCGCTTGAATTGGAAGTACTTGTTCTCGATCTTGAAATCGACTGAACCTGCGATCGGAATCGGATACGTTGCGTTGGAAAACGCCGTGCCGCTTTTTGTCAGCGTGGCCTTTCCATCGCCGACGCCGGCGAGGACTCGGTCCTTTTCCCAATAGTGATTAAGGGTGCCCGTTGCCGCGCTGCGCAAACCGGTGTCTTTGATGCCGAGGTCATTGAAGAGCTTCTCGATTCCGATGTCCTTGTAGCGAAGCTCGACGCTCATTGCGTACGGTTCGTTGTATTGCGGCAGTGCGTATTTGCCGGCCAACGTGCCGCCCGCGTATGTGGCGCGCTGAATGTCGACATCGGTGCGGTCGCCGGTGATTTTCAATGTCCCGCGCGCGTTAGTTAGGTCATAGACGTCCGCTTTCATCTTTGGCGAAAGCCAGCCGCCGGTGAGCGCGAATGTTCCGGCCTTGCCGCGCAGCATGCCATCGAGGTCGATCGTGCCGTCGAGCGTCTTGTTGACTTTGAAAATCTGGCGAACACGATTGAGTCCGATCTGCGACGTGACGTGCAGGTTGTAGACAGCGTCGCTGAGCGGAGTGACATGTCCATTGAGAAAGACGCGCAGATCGGGTCCGCCTTCGAGCGCCATCGACCGCAGCTCGAGGTCGTCGGGCGTAAAGCGAAACTCTCCGCGCAGACTGGTCGTCATCGGAACGTAGTCCTGAATGCGCAATGTGAATTGCGGACTGCTGACGACGCCGGCGTAGAGGTCTTCGAGCGGCGTGACGCTGATTGTAGATGTGATGTCCGACGTGACCGCGGCGATGTCGTGACGGCGGTCGAGGAAGTCGAACACGCCACGTGTGACGTAGAGATTGCCGAGGTCGAGGTGGTAGATTTCGTAGCGCGACGGCGGACCCGAGTTCCAATGCGGGAAGTTGTGCGTCAGCTTCGCGCCGGCGGGATAGATCTCGAAGTAGAGATGCGGCTCGACGATGTCGACGCGCCCGACGCGGATCTTGCGTCCCCAGAACGAGTCGATGCCGCCGGTGACGATGATCTGCGAGGCGGTGGCAAAGTAGGGATGCTTCGCGCCGGGCGCGTTGGCGACGCGCAGGCCATTGATGATGATGCGGCTCTGCGTTCCGCGCTCGATGGTGACCGGCCCGACATAGACGTCGCGTCCCAGGCGCGCCTCGAGCGTCTTCTCGATGCGTAGCCGTACCAGTCCGGCGAAGCTCGATGATCCGAGATACCACCAGCCGCCGACGATGACGATGGTGAGAAGCGCGAAGAAGCCGATCGCGGTGCAACCAACCCCGCGCAGACAGCCCCACATCGGGCCTCTCCGCTGCCGCTCGCGCGCCGAGCGGTGAACGGGCTCGGTGTGCTCCGCGTGCTCCTCAGGTGCTGGGAAGATCGTCATTTCGTTGAGGCCGTCAGTCTCCTGCTAAGTGCGAGCCAAAAGATAGAGGTCACGGAGGTTATTGCCGGCCGGGGGAATCATAATCGTCTCCCCGATCTCCTCGGCTACCGCCAGGCTGTTGGACCGCAACAGTTCGCGTTCTGCGACTTCGCGATCGATCGATGCGGGAAGCGTGACAGCGATGGCGGCAACGCCGCTGTTGCCATCGACGCCGTCGGAGGTGCCGAGGAGTGCGTGAATCGACGGAAGGATTGACGACGATTGAACTGACGTGTCAGAGACTGACGTAGGTCGGACTCTCCAGTCCGACGGTTCTCTCTCTGAACCAACCGGTAGTCGGACTAGAGAGTCCGACCTACGTTCGGGTAGTCGGACTGGAGAGTCCGACCTACGTTCGGCTTCCGCGAGCGCCATGCGCACAGCCAGCTCGATGCACCGCCCCCCCTTCCCATCCCCGCGGCGCACGAGCGTCGGCTCGCCGCCGGCGATCAGCACCTCGCCGGCTCGCAGACGGCTCGCTCGTTCCAGCAGGTCGTTCGCGGCATCGCCGATCTCCGACTCGATCTGCTGCTCGACGACAACCGGCACGAATCCCATCGATGACGTTATTCTCGCGGCCGTTGCGACGAGCGTGCGGTTGTCCGCGATGAGTGCGAAGCGCGAGTCATCGATGTGCTTAACCGTCTCCGGACATTCTTGATCCCGCAGCTTGGCGACGATCCGGTCGCATCCTCCGATGCGCTCGAGGATCGCGATGGCGTCCGCCTTCGTGGTCGTATCAGCCAGTGTCGGCCCCGACGCCACATCCGCCAGCGCGCCGGTGGAGACGTCGGAGTAAACGAGCGTCACGCTCCGCTTCACCCGCGCCGCCAACCGCCCTCCCTTGATCGCCGAGAGATGTTTGCGAACGCAGTTGATGTCGCCGATCTTCAATGCCGAGGCGACCAGTTTTGCGTTCGTCTCGATCAGATCCCGTTCATCGAACCACGGTGTCAGCGGCAGCTCCACGCACGCCGATCCGCCGCCGGAGATGAGGAAGAGGATCTCGTCGTGCGCATCGACGAATTCGAGCAACTGTCTGCCGGCGTCGACGCTCGCACTCGTAATGTCAGGATGCCCGCCGATCGCATTCCGCGATCGCTTTTCCGGCATCCGATACCCCAGGGGCACGACGACAAGCGCCTCATCGACATCATCGAGCCCATCCCGCAATGCCCCCCCGCACTTGCCGATCGCCACCACAATGCGCGGCATGTCGTACGTCACGACCGCGCGCACGAGCCGCTCAGGCGCACACGCATCGAGCGTGCGGAGGTAGATGGCTTTCAGGTGGTCGAGCAAGTCACGATGATCTTACGGGGATTACGGAAGTTGGAGCCTGATAAGAAACAAGAAATTACAAGGAGTTACAAAATCAGCGTCGCCTCTCGCGGTCTCCTCCGTGGTGTCATCCTGAGACTGCCGGAGCCGCCCGCGTGAATCGATCCCGCTCGCGCAGAATGTGCTAGGCGGCGCAGGACGGCGAAGGATCTCAAGATACGATGCACATGCCACATGCCTCGTAAATTGAGATCCTTCGCCGTCCTACGCCGCCACTTTCTGCAGCGCGAAGGGTTCGAATGCGCGTGGCGGCTTCGGCAGTCTCAGGATGACACTTTGCGCGTGATGCGCATCGAAGCCCTTTACGCAGCATTGAAGCCTCCCCAAAAACAAAATGCGCGGGCGCGCCTTCGGACGCGCCCGCGCGGGACTTACTACGTACTGCACGCGACCGGTTACTTGGTCTTCGGATCGGTCGTCGGTGACGACGGCGTCACCGGCGAGGTTTCCTCGGGAGCCGCTGTAACCGGGTTCGCCGGCTTCGGGGCCGGCTTGGACTTGGACTTACGAATGCGCTTGCCGAGGGCCTTTCTCATGGCGTCGACATGAGGAATGAGATCGGCCGACTCGGGACGCTTGGACAGACGGAGTGCCAGGGCGTAGGTCGTCAGCGCTTCGCTTCCGACCGTGTTCATCGCCCTGGTTACGCTGTGCTTGACGAAGGAAGTCAGCGCTTCCAGCTCATCACCCAGCGGGCCATACGCCTCAGCAAAGCTCTTCAGATCGGTGTTCTGCGCCAGATCCTGGCCTCCTCCTCGGACCAGCGGCGCGTGACTCTTGACTGCCATCGACGTCAGCTCGATAAACTCCGGCGGAACTGAGGCGGCATTCGCCAGGCGGCGGCGCGCGTCTCTGGTCTCCGGGATCACGAGATGGGGAATCCTCTCTCTCATGGCTCGGAGCTCTTCGACGAGCGCCAGCGCGGACTCGGCATACGACGGCTGCGGGGGTGTGACGGGTACTTCAACGGATGAGGACATCGGAGCCTCCACGTTTCGGGACTGCTGTGATCAGAGCGAGCAGGTTGCTGCGGACGGAGGGGCGCGCCCTCTGGAGATCCGTCTTGTTGCTTCGACGACGGCTACGCGAACGGACCGTCGACGAGCAGGAATGCATGCAACGCAAGGCTCGGCGGAGAGGAGATCGAGTGGAACGAGTGGTGTGGGGATCCTGCGGAAGAGCGCGAGGGCTCTGCCCATTGCCGCCGCTTGCGCATCGGCAGGGATTGGAACGGCGCCGCTCACCGCGGAGTCGAACAACCCGGTGGGGATGTCGTCGAACCGGCCTGACAGCGAACGATTGATGGCGCGCCAAGTGCGGCGGAACGGCCGCATCCACGCCCGGCCTCGTTCGCGCTCCGCAGCGCACGAACGCGGCTTCGCGCGACGCAAACTGCGCGCGTTTTTCCCAATGCAGCGTTTCG
>DATLVW010000100.1:0-2354 GCA_035577085.1 Thermoanaerobaculia bacterium | reverse complement strand
CGAGTAAGTATCTGCTCAAGGTCTACCGGAACGACTGCGGTGACTCGTCCTTCACGGCAACGACCGAGAGCCCGACGATCTCGGCGGGACAAGCTGCGACGCTGAACATCGCCCTCCTCCCTCCCGTTGATGTGTTTGCGTATTTCGGCACGACGGGCCAATTCACAATCAAAGAAGGAGCGCAGGTACTCGCGACGGCTTCGTTTCAGTTCGGCCGCGGTTCGGTGACCATTAACGGTCTCTCCCTCGGTAACCACGCCCTCACCGCCTCTTACGATGGTGATCCGCAGTACGGCGCCACCACCGCGGCACCCCTCACTCTTCACGTAACGAATGCCACGACGACGACGGCGGTGTCGATTGATCCGGCTGCACCCGTATACAGCCAGGGGGCCCAAATCCACGCCACCGTGATGTCAAGCACCGGCGACACCCCCGGCGGACCGATTCGTTTCGTAATCGACGGCCAGTCGACCTTCTACAGTCCGGGAACTGCACCGCAGGCGACGACCTATGGCCCGACGACGGTTGGCTCCCACACCGTCGTCGTGAACTACATCGGCGACGCCACGCATCCTCCCAGCAGCGCCACGCAAACGTACGTCGTTTCGAAGCAGAAGCCGCAGATCACGCTGGGCCTGGCGTCAACCGCGGCGAACGCTGCATTCAACACATCGCTCTACCTTTCTTCGGCATTTTCCGGTTCCTCGAATCCGACAGGGAGTGTCACACTGAGCGAGGGAGCGACGTCCCTCGGAACAAAGTCGCTCGACTCGTATCCGTTGGTCTATTTTGACTTCCCACCCCTCGCTCCGGGCCGCCACGAGTTTCGCGTCGTCTACACGGGCGATGCGAATTACCAGGCGATGGACACCTTCCTGACGATCATCGCGTTTGCGACGACTTCTGCGTCGGTCGATGCCCGCGGCAACGCGAACAACATTTCCGTGGTCTGGTACCCGACGAGCTTCATCGCCGTTTCCCGGAAGACACCCGGCCAGGCTTGGACCAAACGAATGTGCTGCAGCCCGCCACCGTTTACCGATTCCATCGGAGTACAACCCGAGACGGTTTACCTGTATCGGGCGGAGTCCTACGACGGAAGCTCGCTGAGCAACGTCGACGTAGGGATGCGCATCTCGTTCACCGATGATCCACTCCTGCCGGGTGCCGTGATGCGATCGGTTTATCTCCAGGAGATTGTTCACGCGGCGAACCTTCTCCGGGCAGCAGCCAACCTCTCCGCGATCAGCGCTTCTCCCTTCGTCGCCGGAGCTCCGGTGACCGCCGCGGGCATCAACCTGTTGCGCACGGCCATCAACGAGGCACGCGTCTCCCTGGGCGCCTATCCGTTCGCCTTCACGGGAACGCCGGCGACCGGAGTGATGGTCGGTGCCGCAGACATCCGCGAGCTCCGGGAGGCCGTGCGATGAGGACGCGTGCAACGCTGCGCGCCGCCACACTCTTCGTCACAGGGATGGCCGTGCTCACGCCCCTGCATGCGTACTTCGCAGAATGGGTCCGCACCAGCACGCAATCGGTATTCAACCCGGAACGCCCGCTCACCGCGGACTTCAACGGCGACGGCCGCGCCGACGTCGTCGTTCAGACCGGGAACACCGCCCTGCGCGTACTCATCACCAATCCCGATGGCACACTCGGAACACCTACGCTTCTCTACCAGTCCGACTATCTGTCGAGCACGATCCTCGCAGACGTCGACGGCGACGGGCGTAAGGACGTGGTCACGGCGGATGTGGCCACGAACACGTTGATCGTCATTCCTTCGAATGGCGACGGCACATTCGGCATTCCGATCGAGACCGCCGTTCCGATCGCTCCAACCGAGATCGCTGCCGGAGACTTCAACGGCGACGGAAAACTCGATCTGGCAATCCGGAGCTACAGCGCGGACATCCTCGCCATCTACGCAGGCGACGGCAGCGGTCACTTCTCCGAGATTCACCGCGAACCGCTGAACAATCTCCCCTATCAAATCGCCGTTGGCGACGTCGATGGTGACGGAAACCTCGACATTCTGATCTCGGACCAGCAGCCGGCAGGTCATGAGCTCCGTTTCGGCAAAGGCGACGGCACGTTCGAGGCGCCGGTTTCCATTTCCGGCTCAGCGACGGCGTCCTCGTCAGCAATCCTGGCCGACTTGAACGGCGACGGACGTCTTGAAATCCTCACGACCGAGTTCAATCCAAACACGGTCACCGTCATCAACAACGTATCGGGCCGAACCTTCGCCGCTCCCGTCTCGTATCTCGTGGTTCCGTCCAGTCTCAGTCCCTATGGCAACCCCATCAATCTCGTCGTGGCCGATTTCAACGACGATGGCAAGCCGGACG
>DATLVW010000099.1:0-17717 GCA_035577085.1 Thermoanaerobaculia bacterium | reverse complement strand
CGTTGAGGACCATAAAGCGCGATGCCGACGCGCGCGAAATCACTGGGCCGAACGAGTCCATTCAATGTCGCCGGTGAGTTGGCGAAGTGATGCCGAGGCGCATCGATTCCGTGCTCGCGAAGCACGGCCAGCATCTGGTCGTACGTCGCGATTTGCTGTTCCGTGAACGGATCACTTGCATCTTCGGCATTCGCGAAATGCGTGTAGATCCCGTCGATACGCAGCCGCGAAGCTGCGCGAATCATCGAAATGACTCGTGGCAATTCGCTCTCGATCACACCCATCCGCCCCATGCCCGAATCGAGCTTTATGTGAATGGCCACATCGCGATCGCGAGCCACATCGCAGACTGACTCGAGCTCCTCCGGTCCGATCACGCCGATCGTCACGTCATGATCCAGCGCGATGGAAATCTGCTCGCGCGATATCGGTCCCAGCACCAGGATCGGCAGCGTGATCGAAGCCCGCCGCAGTTCCAACGCTTCTTCGAGCAGCGCGACCGCGATCATCGCCACGCGATCGGGCGTCAGCCGTTTCGCCAGCTCGACCGCGCCGTGGCCGTATCCGTCGGCTTTGAGCACCGGCACGAGCCTCGCGCCCTCGGGCAGCAAACGTGCGATCACATCGACGTTGTGCGCAAAGCGTTCGAGATCGATCGTGGCGAATGTTGGCCGCAATTCACGAAGAGTAGACATGCACGTCCTGCCCGTTCACAGCGCGCGCCCGGTCCGACGCGAGGAAGCAGATGACCTCGGCAACCTCATCCGCTGTCATTGCAGCGGGCGCGCCGCCGCTGGCCGCAGCCCACATCTTCGTGTCGACCGATCCCGGGCTCACGCTGTTGACGCGCACGCCGAACTCTTTGACCTCCACTGCGAGCGCCTCGGTCATCGAGATCACAGCCGCTTTGCTGGCGCAGTACGAGACCCATCCCGGAAACTTCTCCGGTCCGATGACCCCTGAGATCGAGGCGACGTTGACGATGGAGCCGGCACGCCTCGCAATCATCGAAGGCAATGCGCGTCGTGTGGCCAGGTACGTTCCGCGAACGTTGACCGCGAACATCCGGTCCCAGTCATCGGGAACTGTATCGATGAGCGCTTTCGGATCGATCATTCCGGCGCAGTTGATGAGAACGTCGCAATCGCCGAAGCGCGATTCCGTCTCGGCAAACAGCCGCTCGATTGCGGCTTCGTCGCTAACGTCCCCGTCAACGGCAAACGTGTTTTCGCGAAGTTGCCCGGATGCGGAGGCAGAGCGCGCGAAAATCGCCACGCGTGCGCCGCGCTTCGCCAACATCTCCGCCGTGGCACGGCCGATCCCGGTTGAGCCTCCGGTGACGATGGCAACACGATTCTCGAAGTCGTGAGGCGACATGGTGGGCGACATATAATCGCCGGCAGGCTACCCCAAACCGCAGCGATTGAGGAGAGCATATGAATCCCGAAATCAACAACTGGCTACAACTCATTTTCCGGTGGGGCCACGTCGTTGCCGGCGTGATGTGGATCGGTCACCTCTGGTTCTTCAACTTCGTCAACGGACCGTTCGCGGGCAAGATGGACGGGCCGACCAAGAAACTCGTCGTGCCGGAGCTCATGCCCCGTGCGCTCTTCTGGTTCCGCTGGGGTGCCGCGTGGACGTGGATCACCGGCTTCCTGCTGCTCGGCCTCGTCTACTACCAGACCAAGCTGGTTCTGTTCGATCAGGACCACGTCGGCAATCCGTGGCTCTGGCTGGCCGTCGTTCTCATCACGCTCGCGGTCGGTTTCGTGATCTACAACCAGATCCTGAAGATGGTCAAGAACGTTACTGTCGCCAGTATCATCAACATGGTCCTCTTCGCCGGCGTCTATTGCCTCCTGGCCACCGCCGGGCATTTCAGCGGGCGCGCGCTCTACATCCATTCCGGCGGGATCTTCGGCACGATGATGGCCCTGAATGTTTGGATGGTCATCTGGCCCGCCCAGCAGAAAATCATTCGCGGCATCAAGGACGGCAATCCCGCGGACGCAGAGACCGTGCGCCAGGCCGGCCTGCGCTCGCGCCAGAACACGTACATGTCCGTACCGCTGATCTTCCTGATGATCAGCAATCACTACCCGACCGTTTACGGCGCGTCGATGTGGGTTCGCGACGGCATCCTCGCCGGCGTGATCATCGTCGGCTTCCTCTTCGTCCGCTGGATGTACGCAAAGGCGGCGGCGGTTCAGGGATTCTGATTCGCGACACTGCGAGACCGCGAAATGCGCCTTCTCCAGATCGACGCCTTCACCAGCGAGCCATTCAAGGGCAATCCCGCCGCCGTCTGTTTCATGGACGGTGAGCGGGATGACCGGTGGATGGCGAATGTGGCGGCGGAGATGAATCTTGCGGAGACGGCGTTTCTCCGGCCTCGCGAGGATGGATGGTCGCTGCGTTGGTTTACACCTACGGTCGAAGTCGATCTGTGCGGTCACGCGACGCTGGCGTCCGCACACGCGATCTGGAGCGAGAACATCAGCAGCGAGGCGGTGCTGCGGTTTCACACGAAGAGCGGCGTGCTGACTGCGGCCCGAGACGGCGACTTCATCGAGCTCGACTTCCCCGCCAAACGCGATGAACAGATTGCTGCGCCGGCAGGACTTCTCGACGCCCTCGGCACCACGCAGGCAACCTACGTCGGCCGCAACCAGTTCGACTACATCGTCGAGCTGCCGTCCGAGAAAGACGTGCACAACCTTCGGCCCGACCATGGCGTGCTGCGTCAGCTTCCCGTGCGCGGAATCATCGTTACCAGCCGCGCGGACGCAGGCGAATACGATTTCGTCTCGCGCTTTTTCGCCCCGGGATCGGGTGTCGACGAAGATCCAGTCACCGGTTCAGCGCATTGCTGTCTCACTCCTTATTGGGCGCAACGTCTCGGCAAGAACGAAATGAATGCGTGGCAGGCCTCTCCGCGCGGCGGCGCCGTGCGCGTGCGGCTGGAAGGCGATCGCGTAAAGCTTGCCGGTCACGCCGTCACGGTGTTGCGCGGCGAGCTCGTGGTGTGATCGCGATCGAAACTGCCAACGATCTTCAGGTCGTCCGCGAGCTCATTCTCGAATATGCATCCTCCCTCGGCGTCGATCTCTCATTTCAGGATCTCGATCACGAGCTGAGCACCCTCGGCGACTTCTACGAGCTGGTTCTGATCGCACACGAAGGCGATCGTGCCGCCGGTTGTGTTGCACTGCGCCGCCTCGACGACACCACGTGCGAGATGAAGCGCCTCTACATTCGCCCCGAATTTCGCGGACGCAACCTCGGCCGCACACTCGCGGAACGCATCATCGACGAGGCTCGGCACCGCGGCTACACGCGCATGCGTCTCGACACTCTGCCAACGATGACCGCCGCTATCCCGCTCTACAAGTCCCTCGGCTTCGTCGAGATCCCACCGTATCGTTTCAATCCAATCGAAGGAACGAAGTTCATGGAACTGCGCCTGAGGAGTGCAGGCGTCTCGCCAGGCGTCTCGCCTGCGGCTGCCGGACGTCTCGTCCGGCAGTGATTCCGAGGAGTTGATGTCCCAAGTTTCCGTGAGGGGATGATTACGCACGAAACCCACCCGCGGCGCCAAGTCCACCCCACACCATCGGGCGAGGACGCCCGACGGCCGCGAGCGAGACGCTCGCACTCCCTGCGATAAAGTGCGCGTGATGACCACCATTCGCGAGATGCTCGAGAACATCGAGCGCGACACGATGGTCGCGCAGGCGGCGCGCAGTTCGGAGACGCGCGGGCGTGACCGCGACGAGCCGGAGGATGATCTCCGTCCCAGCTATCAGCGCGATCGCGACCGCATCATTCACTGCAAAGCCTTCCGCCGCCTCAAGCACAAGACGCAGGTGTTCCTGGCACCGGAGGGCGATCACTACCGGACCCGGCTCACGCACGTGCTGGAAGTAACCCAGATCGCGCGGACGATCGCGAAGTCGCTACGGCTCAACGAAGTGCTGACCGAGGCGATCGGGCTCGGCCACGACCTCGGGCATTCCGCGTTTGGGCATGCCGGCGAGGCAGCGTTGAACAAGCTCGTGAAGGGCGGGTTCGATCACTACCGTCAGTCGGTGCGTGTCGTCGAAGTGCTCGAGAACGACGGACGCGGACTGAACCTCACTATCGAGGTTCGCGACGGCATCCTCAAACACTCGAAAGGCGAGAAGGGGGAGCTGTTGCGCAAACGGGCGAAGTCGCGCGCGCTCACCCTCGAGGGCGACATCGTCCGCATCTCCGACATCATCGCGTACGTCAACCACGACATCGACGACGGGATCCGCGCCGGCGTGCTGACCGAGAACGAGATTCCGAAAGAAATCCGCAAGACGCTTGGCAACGGAGCCGCGCAGCGGATCGATCGCATGGTGCGCGACGTGATCGATTCGACGCTTGCCTGCGGCTACGAAGCTATCTCGATGTCTGCCGAGGCTCTGGGCGCGCTCGAGGAGTTGCGGACGTTCATGTTTCAGAACATGTACCTCACACCCGCGGTGCGCAACGAGTTCGTGAAGGCACAACGAACGCTCACTGCGCTCTTCGAGCATGTCACCGCCAACCCGGGCGACTTCTTGAGCGCAACGAGCGACGAGCCGGTCGAACGGCTGGCCATCGACTTCATCGCCGGCATGACCGACCGGTATGCGATCAATCTCTATGAACGACTCTTCGTTCCGAGAGCGTTCGTTTGACCAATGTTCTGACGCCGCGCGCCGTCATCTTCGACATGGACGGCCTGCTGCTCGACAGCGAACCGCTCTACCGCGTCACATGGCAGACAGCGGCGGCAGAGCTGGGCTGTCCGATCGACGACGACTTCTATTCGCGATTCGTCGGCCGCGGCAATGACGAAGCGGAGCGGCTGTTGATCGAGCGCTTCGGCGACGCGATGCCGCTCGACGAGTTCAGAGTCCGGTGGAAACGTGATTTCGACGAACGTCTCGCGCACGCGCCGCTCCCGCACAAGCCGGGCTCAGTGGCGCTGCTCGATCGTCTCGATTCCCGCGGGATTCCGAAAGCGCTCGCCACATCGACGCCACGTGCCGTTGCCCTGCGCTGTCTAGGAAGCCTGTACTCACGCTTTTCCGTCTTCGCGTTCGGCGATGAAGTCGAGCACTCGAAGCCTTACCCCGATCTTTTTCTGCTCGCCGCATCGCGTCTGGGCATCGCGCCGGATGATTGCCTCGTGATCGAAGACTCGGAGGCCGGCGTTCGTGCCGCTCGTGCGGCGGCGATGGCCGTGATCATGGTGCCCGACCTCGTCGAGCCCTCACCCGAAATCGCGGCGATGGCGGTCCGCGTGTGCCGCTCGCTCGACGACGTGCTCCAATGAAAACGCCCCGCCTCGGGCGGGGCGTTTCGTCACGGCAAAGAAGGGTGGAGGTTCTACTTCTTGCCCTTGCGCTTCGAATTCACCGCTTCGCGGAGGTCCTTGCCCGCCTTGAAACGGATGTTCTTCGACGCGGGAATCATGATCTTTTCGTTCGTGCGGGGATTGCGGCCTTCGCGCGCCTTTCGCTGCGACACGGCGAAGCTGCCGAGCCCCGGAATGGCACAGCGGTCTCCGCGCTGGCACGAGTCCGAGATGTGCTTCACGAACGCGTCGAACGCGGCCGCGGCCTCTTTCTTCGAAATACCCGCCTGTTCGGCGATTTCATTGATGACGTCACCCTTGCCTGCCATAGACGTTCTCCTTCTTCAAATGCCTGAAACGCTGATGTTTTCTAGGTTTTTTGCAATCTATGAGATGGATCTTGGTTTGTCAACGCAAGAGCACACGCACGCTTTTTCGGGGCTCGCATCACTTCTTTTTGCGCTGTTTTGGAGTAAGAAACGAAGATTTCATTCGCGCGCTGCGACTCAGATTCAGTTGCGATCAAGCGCTCGTCATGTTCGTCGTAACCAGTGCGCCGTGAATCCATCGGTCCCCGCTTCAGGAGTGAGGCGGAGGACGCCGTTTTCCACCCAGCGGGCAACGTTCTCATTCACGAGATCAGCGACATCGCCGCGAACGAAGTCCGTGCGGTTGCGCAGCAGTTCGCCAACGACGTCATCGTTCTCCTCGGGTTCGAGCGAGCAGGTCGCGTAGACCACCGACTCCGACGCGAGATCGAGCGCCGATGCCAGCAACTCCCGTTGCAGCGACGCGAACGCAATGAGGTCCGCTTCCTGGAGGCGCCATTTGATCTCCGGATTCTTGCGGATCGTGCCGGTGGCGCTGCACGGCGCGTCGAGCAGGACGACACGGAATCGCCGCGCGAACGGAGGTTGCCGGCCGTCGCTCACGACGATGGACGCCGATTTTCCGATGAGCGGCCGAAGACGCGAGATCGAGACATCGTTGCTGACGACGTGCGCGCCACGAGTACGCATCACGCGTGACTTGCCACCCGGCGCTGCCGCGAGATCGAGCACATCGTCGCCGAGGGCCGCGGCGATGCCGGCGATGACCGCGCTTCCCTCGTCGAGCACGATGCCGTCGACGTCCGCGCTCGAACCGGTGAGCTTCCACATTCCCGGAACCAGCTCCGATTCTGTCGCGCCGGACGGCGGCGCGTCGGTGATCACGTCGGGAAACGACAATTCCTGATTCGCCGCCGCGATCTTCGCCGCGCGCTCAGCACCGAAGGTCTTCGTCCAGCGTTCGATGAGCCATCGCGGATGCGCCGTTCGCGTCGCCACGTCTGGCGGCTCGGGAATCGGCTTCGATGCGATCCGTCGCAGGATCGCGTTCACGAATCCGCGCGCTCGCAGCGGCACGAGCGACACCGTCTCGCTCACTGCGGCGTGTGAAGCAACGTTCATGAACAGCAGTTGCAGCGCACCGATGCGGAGGATGTCGCGAATCTCCGGCTCGATGTCGCCCTTCGCGAAGGCATCGATCACAAAGTCGAGCCGCGACCGCCAGCGAAGCACGCCAAGCACGAGCGTGCGCACGAAACCCGAATCGTTCTGCAGAATGAGCGACGCATACGCCGACTCGCGCTCGATGCGGCGAAGGATTTGCAACGCGCGCTGGCGTTCGTTTGACGGTGTTTTCAAGGTCTCGCAGAGTCTATGCTGAGCGCGGACTCGAATCCTGGTCCTCGATTCCTGGATACATCTCGGAGGAGATTTCGATGAGCATTCTTCTGGTCTTGCTCTTGCTGGCGTTCCCCGCTTCCACGCAAACAACACCGCGCGCGGATGGAGCAAAAGCCGCTAGCCCCGCAACTGCGAAAACCGCAGTCCACATCGTCGCGCGCATGTGGCGAGGCAGAGTCGCCACTTCGCGTGCAGACGAATATGAGAAGTACCTTTACGATACCGGCGTCCTGAAGATCCGCATGATCGCCGGAAATCTGGGTGCCGAGATGTTGCGTAGATCCGATGGTGACATCACGGAATTCATCGTCATTTCCTACTGGCCAAACCGCGAAGCGATCAAAGCATTCGCCGGTCAGGACATCGAGAAAGTCCACTTCCTCCCTCGGGACCGCGAGTTCCTGATCAATCCCGACGAATTCGTGCGGCACTACGACGCAACATCGGCACCGTAGGCGGGCATCGTCGCAGCGTCGGCTGGTTCACTCGTCATTCCCGGTGGCGGTGCATAATCAAACCGTGACATCTGCTGCCGATGGCGAAGAGCCCGAACGCGAGAGTGCGACGGTCAGCCTGATCCCTGCTGTGCTGGAGCATGCCGGCGTCGGCGTCGCCGTTTTCGACGCCGGCGGCCGGATCGTCGTCGCCAACGCAGCGCTGCGTCAACTCCTCGGCTACTCCAACGACGAGTTGTTGCAACTGACCGCAAGCGCCATCACATCACCGGAAGATCTCCAGGCAGGCACCACACTCTTTCAGGAGTTGTTGTCTGCAAAGCGTTCGCGCTACTCGATCGACAAACGCCTTCTCCACAAGCGCGACAGTGTCGTCTGGTGCCGCGTGACGGCCACCCTCCTGCATCAGGGCGCGGACGACTTCGCCATCGCAATCATCGAAGACATCACCGAAGAGAAGAGCATTGAAAAGGCATCCGATGAAGTGCGGCGCGCCCACGAACGGTACGCTCTCGTCGCCCGCGCCACGAACGACGTAATCTGGGACTGGGATGCCGAGCAGGGAACGATCATCTGGAACGACGCCCTCCGGGCCATGTTCGGTTACGAGCCCGACCAGATCGACAACCGCCTCCAGTGGTGGGATAGCCATCTGCATCCAGACGACCGAGAGCGCGTCGTGTCCGGGATCAACAGCATCATCGAGAAGGGTGGCTCGTCCTGGACCGACGAATATAGGTTCGAGCGCGCCGATGGCACGTTCACCGAGGTGCTGGATCGGGGCTATATCGCCCGCTCGGAAGATGGGACGCCGATCCGGATGATCGGCGCTATGCTCGACGTCACCGAGCGCAAGTACGCCGAGCGCACCGCGGCGTTCATGGCCGAAGCGAGCGCCGTGCTCGCATCATCGCTCGACTATCACGCCACCGTCGCGCGCGTCGCGAAGCTCATGGTTCCGCTGCTGGGCGACCACTGCTTCATCGATCTGCACGCCGAACGGCTCGCCGCGATCGATGGAGATCAACTCCCCGCGCCGATCAGTGATCCTGTGAAGGAAGTCATCGCAACGGGGAAGGCCACGCAGCTATCCGGATCCGAGGCGCGCGCAACAGGGTTTCGTTCCGCGCTCATCGTGCCTCTGGCCGTTTCCGACAGCCAGCCGATCGGTGCGCTCACGCTGGCGATGAGTCACTCCGGACGGGCATTGTCGGAGCGTGACCTCCGGGTGGTTGAGGATGTGGCGCGGCGCATCGCCCTGGCGGTCGAGCATGCGCGGCTTTACGACGACATCCAGAAGGCCAGCCTGGCCAAAGACGAGTTCCTGGCCATCCTTTCCCACGAGCTGAGTACGCCCCTGACGATCATCCTCGGCTGGTCAGGAATCGTCAGCCAGCCCGACGTCACCGGCGAGGAATTGCAGCGAGGCATCGAGGCCATTCGAGGCAGCGCGCTCGCGCAGGCAAGACTCATCGACGACGTGCTCGATCTTTCACGCGTGACCACCGGCAAGCTGCATTTTCAGCAGGAGCTCGTTTCGGTCGGGACGCTCGTCGACGACGCGCTGACTGCCGTGCGCGTCGCCGCGGCCGCGAAGAGGATTCATCTCGTCGCCCCCGACAAGACTCCGGCGATCGTCCTCGGCGACGCGAACCGCCTTCGCCAGGTCATCTGGAACCTGCTGACGAACGCGATCAAATTCACAGAGTCCGGTGGGAGCGTGGCGTTGCAACTGGCGAGCGCGCCGTCGACGGTTCGCCTGACCGTTGCCGACACTGGCCGCGGCATCGAGCCCGATTTTCTCGCCCATGTGTTCGAGCCCTTCCGTCAGGCAGACGCTTCGACGACGCGCACGCACGGCGGCCTCGGGCTAGGTTTGGCCATCGTTCGCTACGTCGTGGAAGCGCACGGCGGGACGGTTGCGGCGTTCAGCGATGGTCCCGGCCACGGCACACGCTTCGTCGTGGAATTACCGGCCGCTCCGCGCGCGGTCGTCAGCGACGATCAGCGTCACTCGGTCGCCGATGCGAGCGCCGGCGCCCAGCGCAGCGCGGAACTGGCTGGGGTCCGCGTCCTCTTTGTCGACGACCAGTCCGAGGCACGCGAATTGGCGAACGTGATTCTTTCGCGCGCCGGCGCGGAGACGACGCTCGCTTCGTCTGCGGCCGAGGCGATTGCCACGTTCGAGCGTGTGGCAGTGGACATCCTTGTAACCGACATCGCCATGCCGGAGATGGATGGATATGGACTGATCGCCGAGATCCGCCGCCGCGATGCGCTGTCCGGCCGCCGAACGCCGGCAATCGCCGCAACCGCCTACCGCGGTGCCGACGATCGCCAGCGCGTTCTCGCGGAAGGTTTCGACGCGTATCTCGCCAAGCCGATGGAATCGGACACGCTCACCGCAGCGATCGCCAGTGTCCTCGCCGCCGCACGCGCCGCGCAGTAAGGGCGCAATCTCGGCTCAGGTCGCGCTCGGCGACAATTCAGGATGCGGTTCGTGAAGGTTGGCGATCAAGTCCGCCACCTTCTCGATCTCGAACGGCTTCTGCAGCACCATCGTCCCCTCGGGGAAGCGATCCTGAAAATAGCGGGAGATCGCCGACAGCACGATGACTCTCGGCGAATAGGAAAGCGACGCAATCGCATCGATCACAAGTAGGCCGTTCTTCTTGGGCAACATCAGATCGACGATGACGGCGTCGTAAGTGCCCGCGCGCAGCATCTCGATTCCCTGCTCGCCATCCGCCGCAAGATCGACGGAGGTGCAGTGCCGCGAGATCAACGTGCGCAGCAGTTCCTGCAGCTTGTCGTCATCCTCGACGATCAGCACCGCGCAGCGGCTTTGATTCATTCCGTCATCATATTCAGGTCAAGCTTGATTCCCAAAAGCCATCACCACGGAGACACAGAGGTCACAGAGAAGGCTGTTTACCTCTGTGACCTCTGTGTCTCTGTGGTTCAGTCTCTTCTGGCTGAATACAAGCTGAACGTCCCATTCAGAGTTGGTTCAGGGCCGCGCGCGTACCGTCGCCGGCATGATCAACCTTCGAAACGTCTCCAAGACTTACGAAACGACTGCGGGCGGCTTCACGGCGCTCCGGAATCTCGATCTCGATGTTCTCCGCGGCGAGCTGGTTGCTGTCGTTGGCAAATCGGGCAGCGGCAAGTCGACGCTGCTCAACGTCATCGGCGGAATCGATGCCGTGTCCACCGGCACGGTCACCATCGCCGACGCGTCGATCCAGAGCCTCGGCGAGAGCAGGCTCGCGGCGTGGCGCGGGCGGACGGTCGGATTCGTCTTTCAGTTCTTTCAGCTTCTGCCGACATTGACGGCCGCTGAGAACGTCATGCTACCGATGGATTTCTGCGGGACGTTTCCTCCGCGCGAACGGCGGCGGCGGGCGATGACCCTGCTCGATCGCTTCGGCGTCTCAGCGCAGGCGGACAAATTGCCAGCGTCGCTTTCCGGCGGCGAGCAGCAGCGCGTCGCCATCGCCCGCGCCCTGGCGAACGACCCGCCGATCGTGCTCGCAGACGAGCCGACCGGCAATCTCGACTCAGCCAACGCCGGCGCGGTGCTCGATCTCTTTCGCGCGATGGCCAGCAGCGGAACGACGGTTCTCATCGCGACGCATGACCGCGACGTTGCCCGTGTCATCGACCGCACCATCGAGCTGGCGGACGGTGTCCTCCTTCCAGCCGCGCCTGCGCCGCTGGCAGTCGCCGCGGGGACCGGCGCATGACGACGCGCTGGAAGAAGGCGGTTCGCGATTTCTGGCAGGAGAGCACGCGGACGGTTCTCGTCGTGCTCGCGATCGCGGTCGGCATCTCCGGATTCGCGGCGGTGCTGGCGAGCTACGCCATCCTGACGCGCGAGCTGAACCGCGGCTACCTGGCGACCAATCCGGCGTCGGCGACACTGCGCACCGACGCGGTCGATGAAGGGCTCGTCGCCGCGATCGCGGCAACTCCGGGCGTGGCCGAGGTGGAAGCGCGGCGGACGGTGAGCGGGAGGATCAGAGGGGCGAGCGGCTGGCGCAACCTGACGCTGTTCGTCGTAAAAGACTTCGGACGGATTCGCGTCAGCAACTTGAATCCGGAGCAGGGCGCGTGGCCACCGGCAACGGGCGAGATCCTCATCGAGCGCGATGCGTTTCAGGTCGCGCGGATCCATATCGGCGATGCGGTCACGGTGCGCACGACGAACGGACCGGAACGGACACTCCGTGTCAGTGGCGGCGTTCACGACGTCGGGCAGGCGCAGGCGCGCATGGAGAACGTTGTCTACGGCTACATTACTCAGGCGACGCTCGGGCAGCTCGGCGAAGAGCCGGTGCTCAATCAGATCAAGTTCGTTGTCTCGGGTGACGCCTTTGACCTGCCGCATATCGAGGCCGTCACTGCCGATGTTAAGCGGACGATCGAGCGCCGAGGGCATCCGGTGACGCGCGTCGACATTCCGGCGCCCGGCAAACATCCGCACGCCGACATCATGGGATTGCTCCTGCTGTCTCTATCCAGCTTCGGGCTCTTCGTGCTGATCCTGAGCGGCGTCATCGTCGTGAATCTGCTGAGCGCGTTGATGGCCGCACAGATCCGGCAGATCGGCATCATGAAGGCGATCGGCGGAACGCGCTGGCAGATCGCCCGCATCTATTTCGGCCAGGCTCTCCTCCTCGGCATCGCCGCGATCGTCATCGCCGTACCGGTCGGAATCGCCGGAAGCCGCGCGCTCTGCCGCGCGATGGCGGTCTTCCTCAACTTCGACATCACTAGTTTCGCGATTCCGATCTGGGTCTACGCGCTGGTCGCCGCGGTCGGCCTCCTCGTGCCGCTTCTTGCCGCGGCGTTCCCGGTTTGGCGCGGCAGCGGCGTCTCTGTCCGCGAAGCGCTCGCCGACTTCGGCGTTACGGGCAGCAGCTTCGGAACATCAGCAATCGATCGCATGCTCGGCGGCGTCGGCGGTCTGACGCGCCCGCTCCTTCTGGCTATTCGCAACAACTTTCGTCGCCGCGCGCGGCTGGCGCTGACCGTTCTGACGCTCGCCGCGGGAGGCCTATTCTTCATGACGGCGCTCAATCTTCGCGCGTCGATGATCAACACGCTCGACCGGCTGTTCGCGACGAAGACATACGACCTCGGCGTGAGCCTGGCCGGCATGGCGCCGGCTGGCGACGTGCTTCGTATCGCTCGCAGCACACCCGGTGTTCGCAGCGCCGAATGTTGGATCGCCAGCGAAGGGGTTCTTCCTGACGCGGCCCAGGTGCCTCCTCATACCTCGGGTGTCACACACGGCGGAATCACCGCCGGAGCAGTCTCCGACAATCGTTTCATCGTCATCGCACTTCCGTCGGAATCGCAGATGGTGAAGCCCAACCTCGAATCGGGACGTTGGCTGCGGCCCGGCGAAAACGACACGATCGTCGTCAACTCGGCACTCGCCGCGAAGAGCGCGCAGATGCGCGTCGGCAATCGCGTGACGTTTCCGATGGGAGCCGGGCCGGTATCGTTGCAGGTCGTCGGCATTGTGGCCGAGCCGTTTTCTCCGCCGATGGCTTACATGCCGCGTGCCTTCCTCGATGAGAAAGCAGCGCATGCCGGCGTCACGAACAACGTCCGGCTCATCCTCGACAAAACGGATCAGGCCTCGATCGATCGCGTCAAGGCGCTCCTCGAAGACGGGTTCGCACAAGCCGGCATCAAAGCGGTCAGCATGACCAGCAAGAACGACAACCGTTTCGGCTTCGATCAGCACATGCTGATGATCTACGTGGCGCTGATCATCATGTCGAGCATGATCGGCGGCGTCGGCGGGCTGGGGCTGATGACGACGATGAGCCTCAACCTCCTCGAGCGACGCCGCGAGATGGGCGTCATGCGCGCGATCGGAGCCACGCCGCACGCCATTCTGCTAATGCTGGTGGCTGAAGGAAGCATCGTCGGATTTGCGAGCTGGGCTCTCGCCGCGCTCGCCGCCTGGCCGCTCGGTAAAGGCCTCGGCGACTACCTGGTGTCGAAGTTGTTCAAGAGCGGTCTCGACTTCACCTTCGAGCTTCGCGGCCTCGCCGTCTGGCTCGCGGTCTCACTCATTCTTGGCGCGATCGCCAGCTTCGTCCCTGCCTGGGACGCCACCCGTCATCCCGTTCGTGAGGCACTCACCTATGAATAGCAAACGAAACTCGCTGCTCATCATCGTCACCGTCGTCGCCGTGCTGATCCTCGTCGTGTGGCTCGGAGGCGGCGCGATGTGGCACATGCTCCTCAAGATGCACGGGCGCGGCTGAAACGAAGCGAGCGGCGGCGCGCCGGCCGCCGCTCGCAATCCTCAAAGCGACTGCAGGAACGCGATCACTTTCGATTTGACCGCGGCCGGCAGCGCCGCATATCGATCGCGCGCGCCGCTACCCTGTCCCTCGTGCGCGAGAATGGCCTGATCGAGAGTCGTGGCCCGACCGTCGTGCAGATAGCGGGTCACGAAGCGGAGTCCCCACAGCGGCGTGGTGCGCATCTCGCGTCCCGTGGCGCTGCCCATCTCCAGATCGTCGCCGAGCGAGCCCATGTCGTGGAGCAGGAAATCGGAATAGGGGTGATACGTCTTGCGGTCGAGCGCGGCGATGGCATTCGCGCCGGTGTGCATCGTTGCCACATGGCACGCCGTGCAGCCGATACGGTCGAACGTCGCTTCGCCGTCGGACGTGTCGCGGGTCTCCGCCGCGCGTGGCGGAGCGGCCAGCAGCGTCATGAAGTTGGTCAGCAACACGGGACCTGACCCGTCATCATTGAGTCCGGGCGCCGGATTGAACGACAACTCCGCGCAATTACCCTGCGGACAGTTCTCGTTCGGAAAATCGGGAGTGGTGATGCCCATCTCGTTCAGGTAGGCGTCGCCGGAGAACTGAAACAGCGTCGGCACCTGCGCTTTCCACCCGAACTTCCCGACGGTCTTCATTCCCGCTCGAATGTTGTCGACGACGCTGGCGCGTCCAACGACTCCGTCCCCGCGGCTCGCCTGCATCTGCGCAAGCGCGAGGAAGTCGGCGTCAGGCGTTGCGTCGACGAGGCCGAGTCCAAAGAGGGGAGTGGTGCGGCGTTGCACGACGATCGTAGCGATGGCAGGCACCGACTCGGGGGTGAACGCATGCGATACGCCGTCGGCAAGGGTGAGGGCGTGATCCTGCATCAAGGAACCGCCGAGTGACGCGAGTGGGTCGAAGACTCCATTCACGCGTCGGGAGAAGCGCGTGACCGTGCGCGTGCTGCCGCCGCCAACGGCCGGCGTTGTGTGGCAGGCCGCGCACGATCGTTCGTTGAAGACCGGTCCGAGTCCGTCGGCTACTTCTTCCACCGATTTGAAATCGGCAAGTCCGTCGGCGAATGCGGAACGTTGCGCTGCTGTCAGTCCTGCGAGGGCGTCGCCTGCCGCAGGCGTAACCGGAGCTGGCGGCGCAGGACGTGCCGCGTTCGTGCGCATCTGCGCGCTGAGCGAGACTGCGGTGACCAGGGACAACCATGCGACCGTAATTCGTTTCATGAGAGAGCTCTCCTTCTTCGTCGTGACTCTGTGAACAGACCTCCGGCTGATACGCCGGCTTGGGGGTTGGGACTGGTGTTCGGTGGGACTGACCTTAGTCAATCGCGATGCCATCACGGCTGCGTCTGGCAGCCGCACAAGAAGGGACAAAACGACGCGGTTTCAGAGAGCGGCGACTCAGAGGCGAGGCAATTCGACTCGTGCCACGGAGTAGGCGGGAGATGCGAACGCCTTCGCCCGCATTTCTCGCACACTTGGTGTCCCTCCCTGCTACACCTCTCATCTCCTTGCTACACCTCTTCCTTTTCTCTGGAGTGCTTTCTCATCGAGCGCCTTCTCCCCCCGCGCTTTTTGCGGGGGGAGAAGGTGCCGAAGGCGGATGAGGGGGGCGCAAACACGCAGGGCGATCAACTACGCCAAGTCCGAACTGCCTCAAAACGCGGTACATGCACGGATGTGCCCTCGTTGGAACGCCCCTTCATCCGGCTTCGCGCTCGATTGGAAGGTCTGCGATAAGAGTGTGAGAACAGCGAGTTAGCGCCAGTTAGCGCAGGCTTACCGTGCCGCCATCGCGGGCGTTCGCGCCGTTCCGAACATCACGACGATCGATTTTCCATTGCCGCGGCGCATGGTCATTCCGTCGATGATGGCGATGCCGCAGTCCTCGAAGTGCGGCGAGAGGATGTTGTCGCGATGCCCTGGCGATTCCATCCAACCTTCCACCAGCATCTCGGTCGTCTCGAACCCGCAGGCGAGGTTCTCTCCCGCGTAGCGGATCTCGTAGCCGTGCGCAGGCAGCCAGAGGAACGGGGAACGGCCATCGGGCGACTCGTGAGCCCAGTAGCCCTGATCTTCCATATCGCGCATCCGGTCATTGGCCGCGGCGTCGAGGCGCACGTCCTCGCGCAGAAGCGGCAAATGATGCTGCGCGCGGTAATCATTCATCGCTGCGATCACCGACGCTCGCGTGATATCCGAGGCGAGCGCCGGTGTCGCAATGAGGATGGCGATGACCAGGAACCGTTTCACCGTAGTTATTTTACCGTAGGTGCCGCGGCCGGTTGTGGGGTTGTTGCCGGTTGATTGACCAGATCGGTGTATTCGAAGAGCGGCGTCGAAAGATAGCGCTCGCCCGTATCCGGGAGGACGACGACGACCCGCTTGCCGGCGCCCAGCTCTTTGGCGACTTCGATCGCTGCCCAGGCGATGGCGCCGGAGGAGATACCGACCAGTATCCCTTCCTGCTTGGCCAGCCTGCGCGCCGTATCGACGGCCTGGTCGTACGTGACGTCGAGGACGCGGTCGACGACATCCTTGTCATAGATCGCCGGAACGAAACTCGGTCCGATGCCCTGAATCTTGTGCGGCGCGTAGGGTCCGCCCTTCAACGTCTGCGCTTCGACCGGCATGACGGCCACGATGAGGATCGACGGGTTGTGCTTCTTCAGCACCTGCCCCACGCCGCTTACGGTTCCACCCGTACCCACTCCGGCGACGATCGCGTCAACCTTGCCGCCCGTGTCGTCGAGGATCTCGCGTGCTGTCGTCTCGCGATGGACCTTCGGATTGGCTGGATTGTCGAACTGCTTCGACTGCCACGCCCCTGGCGTCTTCTCGGCGTACTCGCGCGCAATTTTCAGCGCTTCCGGGAGGCCGGCCGTGCCGGGAGTCAGGATCAGTTCCGCGCCGAGCGCCTGCAGGAGCTTGCGGCGCTCAACCGACATCGTGTCGGGCATGACCAGAGTGCACTTGTATCCTCGGGCCGCCGCCACGAAGGCCAGGCCGATCCCCGTGTTGCCGCTGGTGGCCTCGACGATCGTATTGCCCGGTTTGATCTCGCCGGCTTTTTCTGCCTCGGTGACCATGGAGATCGCGATCCGGTCTTTGACCGACGAGAGCGGATTGAATGCCTCGAGCTTGGCGGCGACTTCCGCGGCGCCGGCGGGGACGACGCGATTGAGCCGCACCAGCGGCGTACGTCCGATCAATTCCGTGATGTTGTCGTAGATCTTTCCGTGCATGTCTCCTCCTAAAACAAGAGACCCGAGCGGTACGCCCGGGCCTCATTCGATAAAAGTAGCTGTTGACGCGCTTACGTTCGCTCGAACGGTCCCGTATGGCGGCGGCAACAAGTGGTCGTGTTCATGTGAGCGGTGACGCTATGACTGTTTGGCTTTGGTTGTCAATCACGCTGCTGTCGCCTCGCCCAGATACCGATACCCGATCTTGGCGACGGCGACGATCACGGCGGCATCGGTGCCGACCGCCTTCTGCAGCTTGCGGCGGAGGCGTGTCACGTGGGTGTCGACCGTACGGCTGTTGAGATTGAGGTCGACGCGATAGTTCCAGACGCGCGAGAGGAGCTCATCGCGAGGCACGACGCGATCCTTGTTGCGGAAGAGATACATGAGCAGATCGAACTCTTTCGGAGAAAGCTTGAGCTTCTGATCCTTGGCCGACGCTTCACGTGTGGACGGATCGAGCTTGATAAGCGTGTCTTCGCAGACGGTCTTGGTGGTGACGGACGTGGCGTCGCTGCGGCGCATGACGGCATCGATGCGCGCGAAAAGCTCCTGAAGGCCGAAAGGCTTCGTGATGTAGTCGTCGGCGCCGCCGCGCAGGCCGCG
>DATLVW010000098.1:0-3551 GCA_035577085.1 Thermoanaerobaculia bacterium | reverse complement strand
TGGATCCGCGAAGCCGCCACCGTGACTGGGATGTGCTGGAAGCGCACCCCTCGCGCGGCCAGCCGCAGCCAATACTCGTAGTCCATACAGTAACGGAGATTCGCATTGAACGGTCCGAACTGCTCCAGCACTCTGCGCCGGAAAAACACCGCCGGCTGACAGAGAAAGCAAACCAGTTTCAGCCGCTCCGGCGACCACTCCTCGGTCGGATAGCGGGCGATGATGCGATCGTCACAGTCGACGAAGTCGGCGTCGCCATAAACGACGTCCACAGAAGGATCGGCCTCGAACGCTGCGACCACGGCAGCAACGGCACCATCGCAGTAGACGTCGTCCGAGTTGAGGTAGGCGAGGATGTCGCCGCCGGCCATTGCCAGTCCGGCATTGATTGCGGCCGACTGCCCGCCGTCCGGACCGGTCGAAAAGGAGATCCGGTCCTGCCATCGCTCCAGAATCTCCACCGTGCCGTCGGTGCTGCCTCCGTCCATGACGATATGTTCGATTTCACCGGCGAGCCCGCCGCAGTTCTGCCGCCAGACGCTCGCGAGCGTACGCTCGATGAATTGGCCCTGCTGCAGGGAGGGCGTGACGATGGACACGCGCATGCGAAATCGATTGTTCCGCAGGCCCTTGCGGATAGCAAGGAGTGCGGACGTCTCGTCCGCGGGCACCAGGGCGTCCCGCCCGGGTGCTTCTACTCGGGAGCATGCCGCCGAAGTTACGCCATCCCGGCAGGCTCCTTCACCACCGCCGCGCCATCAAATCATCGACTTCGCGCGCCAGATCCTCGAGGTAGTCATCGCCCTTCGGATGATGCGTCAGCCCGACGAGCACGTACCGGCGGTTCGGACCTTCGATGATGGCGGAGTCGTGCAGCCAATCCTGATACGTGCCCGACTTGCGGAGGATCGTGAGTCCTCGGCCCGCAAGCGCTTTCACGAACTTGTGGTCGTCGGGCGGGATATCGGGTGAGAGAAAAATCTCTCGCATCTTCTTCGACGCGGCAGGCGAAACGAGCTGATCGCGCGACAGCAGCCAGTAGAACCGCAAAAGCTGGCGCACTGTCGCGGCATGGGAGTGGTTGGCGACTGGGTCGCCGATGCGCTCGCTGTTCGGCCCGTAATGCTTGCCCACCCAGATGCCGCCGCCATGCGCCGCGTCATAGAAGCCCTGCGCATTGAGCACCTGCTGAATCTCGCGCAACCCCATCGCCCGCGAGTACTTCGCCGCCATCTCGTTGCTGGAAGCCTTGATCATCAGCCCCAGCTCATGCTGCGTCTCCGCATCCATCTGCGTAGCGGCATCAGGATGCAGTTGAAAATACGCCAGCAGGATGCCGACCTTCGCCACGCTGGCCGCGTACTCGATCCGATCGGGATGAATCATGGCCAGCCGCAGCCGATTCAAATCGAGCACGCCGACGGCGGTTTGCTCCGTCGACATGCCGTACTTCGCGCGCAACCGCGTGTCGATCGCTTCGATGCGTGCCTGCAAACGGCGATCGGTAGGCGTGTTGTAATCGAGCACGAAGGTCTCTGGTGTGACGGCCGGGTTTCGATGGCTCGATGCGCATGCGACCAGAAGCGCGCAAGTGCTTGCGATGAAGAGAGCAATTCGAGGATTCACGGGCCGAAGGATAACTGCGCTGACTCGAAGAAGGTAACCAAGGAACTGGCGCCGGTCTGATTTCTCATACTTGCCGTTGAGGATGCGCTCAAACCGTGATGTGTCATCCTGAGTCGCCGGAGCCGCGCCTTACGCTACTCGGGCAACCGGCAGGCATTGCGGCGGAGGACGTCGAAGGATCTCAAAATGCGAGGATCTTGTTCGAGCGTCTTTGATCACGTTCGCTCGCGCTGGACAAACATGATCTGCGAAGTTTGAGATCCTTCGACGTCCTACGCCGCCGAGCACGTACTGCGCAAATATCGCGATTCGCGCGGGCGGCTCCGGCAGTCTCAGGATGACACCAATCTCGATTGGATGATCTCTCCGGATCACACTCCGGATGACACCAATCTCGATTGGATGATCTCTCCGGATCACACTCCGGATGACACTCAACCCTAACTCTGCCTAAGAGTTTTTGGCACCGACCGCGAACGCCGCGCCGTATCCCCGTGTTCTCTCTAGAAAAGAGGGAGAACACATGACATCCGTCGATCTGCTGACATCCTCCGCGGTAACGATCGCTTCGATTCCGCAATCGTTTCTGGACCGCGTCCGCTCCGAAGGCATCGACGACCTCGGGCAGCCGGTCAAGCGTCTCGTTGCGGCGGGCGGAGAGCCGTGCCGGGACGTTCTGCGCCGGGCAACGGCAGGGGAGGAACTGATCCTCGCGAGTTTCACGCCGTTCGGCAAGCCGGGGCCTTACAAGGAATATGGTCCGGTTTTCGTACTGGCTCACGCGGGCGACGAATCCGTCCGGCGCGATGCCCTTCCGCCGGCCGGTTCCGCGACGGACTATCTGCGCGAGCAGTTCGTCATTCGCGCGTATTCGACCGGGGAGGAGATCGTCGATGCGGTGATGGTCAGCGCGCCGGCGCTCGAAGAGACAGTCGATCGCTTCTTCCAGTCGCCCGGCACGGCGTTCCTGCACGTCCGCTTTCCGACGTATGGCTGCTTCGCCATGCGCATCGATCGCGCGCATGGCGAAGCGTGAGGGAGCTATTTCGTTTTATGCTGGCTGATCTGACAGGCGTCGACGATCTTCGTCGGATCGACCGCCTCGCTGTCGACCTGTTCCGCGGTGATTTTCCCTTCCTTGTCGATCAGGAACGTGGCCCGGCGCGCCGACGCCATCGTCGCGCCGCCGATGTGGTACTCCTTTTCGAGGCCGTACGCCTTGATCGCTTTGGCGTCCATGTCGCCGAGGATCGGGAAGGTGATGCCGTTCTGCTGGGCGAAAGCGTGGTTTGCGAAGGGGCTGTCAATGCTCACACCCAGGACCTGGGTGTCTGAGCCTTCCATTTTGGCCATGCTGGCCTGGAAGGCTTTCATTTCCTGCGTTCAGCCACCGGTGAACGCGAAGACGAAGAACGCAAGCGCCACCTGCTTCTTGCCCTTGAAGTCGTGCAGCGAAACGGGCTTGACCTTCTGACCGTCGTACTCGACGAGGGTAAAGTCGGGCGCGACGTCCCCAACCTTAATCTTGAGCGGCTCCGCCTCTTTTTTCTTCTCCTGGCCGAAGCCCGCCGCGCTCCACAAACTGAGCGCGGTCACCAGAAGGACTCCCACGAAACGATTTCGCATGCGGCACCTCCTCGAATATGCAGGATTAGATTAACTCAAACGTGTATGCCTGCCATCAAGTTGAACTTAGTTCTTTCGCCTGACCACGATCAACGTCACGTCGTCATCTGGCGGGCCATTGGTGCCTCGCCACTGCGCCACATCACTGATGATGGTCGTAGCCAGCGACGCGCCGTTGACGTGGTTGGTAATCGTTGTTCGCAAGCGCTCGTCGCCCCAGATCTCGGCGTCGCGGTTCGCGGTTTCGGTCACGCCGTCGGTGTAGAGGACGAGAGTATCGCCGGGAGTGAAGGGGCGGG
>DATLVW010000097.1:0-4525 GCA_035577085.1 Thermoanaerobaculia bacterium | reverse complement strand
TCGTCTGGAACTCCAGCCGGAAGGCGTCCGCGATCCGTTGCGCCGCGTCATTTCGGACCACGGGATCGGAAACCGCGGACAAAAGCGGCACGAATTGCTCAACCCGCTCCGATTTCTCGCGTCCGGTGAGCTTGGCGACGTCCGTGCCCCATTCGGCGAGGGCGAACTCGAAAATGTCGGTGGCGCTGCCGAGAATCTCCAGAAAACGGTCGACGCCATGTTTCTGGACGACCGAATCGGGGTCCTTTTCGCCTTGGAGGTCGAGGGCCGAGACGCTCAGTCCGGCAGCGAGAAGCACTGGCGCAGCCCGAAGCGTGGCCATGCGGCCGGCGTTGTCCCCGTCGTAGGCGATCACGACGCGCGTCGTGAACCGCCGCATCATCGACGCCTGTCCCGTCGTGAGCGACGTTCCCATCGACGCGACCACGCCCGGCACACCGGCGTGATCGATCGAGATGGCGTCGAAATACCCTTCGACGAGGATGGCCCGGTCGATGCGGCGCATCGCATCCTTCGATCGGTGCAAGTTATACAAGAGCCTCGACTTGTTGAAGATCTCCGACTCTGGCGAGTTGAGATACTTTGGGTCGCTTCCGTCGAGCGATCGCCCGCCGAATCCGACGACGGTTCCGCTCTCGTTGTGAATCGGAATCATCAGCCGGTTGCGGAAACGGTCGTAGTAGCCGTTGCCGGTCTTCTGCGGCATTGCCAGTCCGGCGGTCTCAAGCTTCTTCTCGCCATGCTTCCGCGCCAGCCGCGTCAGGATGTAATCCCATGAATCAGGCGCGTAGCCGAAACCGTATTTGTCGACGATCTCCTGGGCGACGGCGCGCTCGGTGAGGTAGCGCTTGGCCGGGTTGTCGCCCCATCCAAGCGCCTGATGAAAGGCCTCGGAGGCCTCATCCATTACTTCGAGCAGGTCATCTTTGTCGCTTTCGCGCGCCGTTCGCTTCTTCTTGGGCAACTCGATTCCCACCCGCGACGCGACATGCTCCACCGCCTCGGGGAACGTGAATCGCTCGGTCAGCGTGAGGAACTTGAAGACGTCTCCGCCGGTGCCGCATCCGAAGCAATAGAAAAGACCTTTGCCTCGGTCGACGGTAAACGACGGCGTCTTCTCGCGATGAAACGGGCAGAGGCCTTTGTAGCTCTTGCCGGCGAGCTTGAGTGGGGTGACCTGCCCGATGAAGTCGACGATGTCGGCTGCCTGGCGCACCTGCGCGATAACGGAGTCGTTGAGGTCGGAGAAGGCCATGGTTTGTTAGTTCAATCGGACGGATCGGACGGATCCGACCGATCGGTCCGATTGCTTGAAATCACTCCAGCACCGCAATCGTAGCCCCGTCGCCCCCTTCGTTCTCACCGCCCGGACGCCACGATTTCACCGCGGGATGTTTGCGCAGGTGATCGCGCAGCGCCTTTCGGAGCGCGCCGGTTCCAAAGCCGTGAATGATGCGGACGGCCTGTTTTCCTTCCATGAGCGAGCGGTCGAGGAACTTGTCCGACTCGTCGATGGCGTCGTCGACGCGCTGGCCGATGAGGTTCAGCTCCGCGGAGACTTCCGGGACGAGGGAGTCGGGGCTCGCGGGCCGTACGCCGGTTTTCTTCGATTCCCGACCCCCGGCTCCCGACTCCCGCGGAACCAGATCCTTCACCTCGACCGTCATCTTCCGTCCGTTCACATTCAGAACGGCTTTCTTGCCCTCGATCGAGACGATTGTCCCGGTGACTTTGAACGAGCGGTGCTCTGCTTTTTCGCCGACGTGTACTTCGCGTTGTTCGACGGGAAGAAAGTCGAGCGCGCGCTCGACGGGCTTGGTCAATGTCTTGACGATCTCGGCGGCGTTCGCACTCGCACGCGAGTTGCGGTCCGATTCGCGGAGGTTCTTCAACTCCGCGGCCACCTGGCGTTGCACGTCGTCACGCAATCGGTCGAGCTCCTCGCGGAATGAGCCGCCGAGTTTTGCACGCTCTTTCTCCAATCGACCGCGCTCCAGAGCCAGCCGTCCGATCTCATTCTCGAGCGAGGTCTTCAAGCCAGCGGCTTCGTCTCGCTCGGAGAGTACCTCGGACATTTTCTTCTGCAGCTCGGCGATCAGCGTGTCGGTCTCGCCGTATCGGTCGCCGAGGTGCTGGCGGGCGCGGTCGATCACAGAGGAGGGGAGACCGATGATCTGCGCGACATCGATCGCGCGGCTACGGCCGGGGATTCCGGCGATCATCCGGTAGGTCGGCGCCGCTGTTGCGGAGTCGAACTCCATCGAGGCGTTGATGATGCGTGTGTCATTAACCGCGAAACTCTTCAACGCGGATAGATGCGTCGTCACGATCATGAGCGCGCCGGTGGCGAGCAAGTGCTCGATGACGGCCGTCGCGATCGCCGATCCTTCCTCGGGATCGGTACCCGAGCCAAGCTCGTCGAGCAATACGAGCGAGCGCGCCGTGGCATTCTCGAGGACGCGGCGCAGCCGCACGAGGTACGCGGAGAACGTCGAGAGATGTTCGAGGACACTCTGATCGTCGCCGATGAGGACATGAAAGTCGTCGACGATCGGGATGATGGTTCCGTCCGCGGCAGGAACCGGTAGCCCGCTCATGGCCATGGCCACGAGTAGCCCGGTCGTTTTGAGCGCCACCGTCTTGCCGCCTGCATTCGGTCCGCTGATGACGAGTGCGGTGCTGCTCTGATCGAGGCGGACGGAGATCGGCATGACTCTGCGATCCGAGGGCTCTTCGCCGAAGGCTTCCGCGCGCGCGGAGGCGAGGCGCTCGTCGAGCAGCGGATGACGTCCGTCGATCATTTCGAGAACGTGATCGTCGTTGAATGCCGGCCGCGATGCGCCGACGATTTGATGAAACTGCGCGCATGCCTGCAGAGCATCGAACTCACCGCCGACGCTCGCTGCATCTCGAATGAGATCGGCCTCCTCGGCAATGGCAGCCGAGATGAAGCGCGTAATGCGGGCGATCTCCTCGCGCTCCTGGATGAGCAGATCGGCCAGATCGTTGTTCAACTCGATAGCTTGCATCGGCTCGATGAAGAACGACGCGCCGGAGCCGGAGCGCTCGTGCAGGATGCCGGTCACGGCGTTGCGGTGATCGGCGCGGACGGGGATGCAGTATCGGTCGCCGCGCATGACGATGAGCGGCTCCTGGATGGCGTCGGCGCTGCGATTCATCACGTCGTTCAGGACGCGCTGGATTGCCGAGCGTTTGCCCTGCATGCGCTGACGAATCGAGCGCAGCTCCGCCGACGCTTCCTCGCGCAACTTGCCGTCCTGCGTGAAGTACTTGTTCAGCTTCGAGATCAGTGAGCCGAGGTCGGGGATGCCTTGGGCATGGGCAGCCATGCGCGGGAACGTGTCAGTGCGGAGGAACGTCTCGCGAATCGCCTGGGTCGCGCGCACGCAGCGGACGACAATCCACGATTCGTCGATGTCGAGGATCGAGTCGCGATCGAGCAGGAGAGCGACATCGGTCAGCCCGGCCAGTGGAAGCAGTCCGTCCGTGAGGAAGAAGCGCACCATCTCGGCGAGATCGGCTTGCGCCGCTTCGCACGCGGCGAGCGTTCGATGCGGCCGGCGGCGGGAAATGCCTTCTTTGCCGAGCGAGCTCTTCGCCTCCATCGCGATGAGCGTGAGGACGCGGTCGAGCTCGAGTTGCTGGAGGGGGAAGGGGCTCACGGTAACGGTTGCTTAGACGTGATGCTTTGGTCCGCTATTCCGTTTTGTGGCGCTCGGCCGAGGAGAACGATGAACCACAGAGACTCAGAGATTTCTCACGCGAAGCCGCGAAGGTCGCGAAGAAGAGCAGCGCAAACATCAAACCTTCGCGTCTTCGCGTGAGAAAGTCTTTGATCTCTGAGAAGCGCAAAAAAAAGGACCCGCGTTTCCGCGGGTCCTTCGTTTTGGTGATTGGATGGATCTCAGTAACCTGTACGACGTTCTTCGGCGAGTTTCCGCAACACTTTCTTCCGCGCAGCGATCGCTTTTCTCTTACGCTTCATGCTCGGCTTTTCGTAATGCTGCCGTTTCTTCAACTCGGAGAGGATCCCCGATTTTTCGCATTTCCGTTTGAACCGGCGAAGCGCGTTTTCAAAGCTCTCGTCCTCTTTGACGTGCACCAGAGGCAATCCCAATCCCCCCCTTCTGCGTAGCGGTCCCGTGGATGTGATTCTAAAAGAGCACCGTGGCAGCGGGCAATGCTTTCAATGCGGCTACGGCAGCTCACCGAAACGGCCGGAGAGCGCCTCTCCATTCCGGCATCCTGTTAATTTTGTAAGCTGCTGCAAGGCCGTCGTTTGCGGTCGACGGGAACGCGAATAACTATACGAGAAGGTGTTCGACCCTCGAAATGATGGCATCGAGCGCAACCTGGTTCTCGCCCCCTTCCGGGATGATGAGGTCGGCATGACGCTTGGACGGCTCGACGAACTCCTCATGCATCGGACGGACGGTCGTCAGGTACTGATCGATCACGGACTTCAGGCTTCGACCCCGCGATTCGATGTCGCGCGTGAGTCGCC
>DATLVW010000096.1:0-11365 GCA_035577085.1 Thermoanaerobaculia bacterium | reverse complement strand
CCCGCTAAAACCTACTGCGCCGGCACGTACGTCGGATCCTGCGTCGCGGCGTCGATCACCGATCCGTATGCCGTGACGCGGCCGGTGCCGCTGAGTACCTTCACCGTGACTCGGGCGTTGTAGGCGGTGCCGAGGCCGAATTGGGCGAGGGAGACTTGCAGGAACTGGTTTGCGGCGAGTGGGATCTGGGTCTTCGCGGCGACCTTCGAATCGGACGGAATGGCCGACACTTCGATCGTGACCGGGTTGCCGCTCGTTTCGACGAAGCCGAGGTTCGTGCGCATCTTGTCGGATGACTCGAGTTGGAGGAGTTGCAGGACACGGTTGTCGGACAGGCCGACGGATCCGGCCGGCGTTACCGCGGGGATGAACTGGCCGTAGGTGCCGTTCGTTGTCTGGTTGTATGTGCGCGCGGTGACGACGAGCTTCGAGCTCGACGGCGTGGTGACGAGCATGGAGCCGCCGGAGTTGGTCAGCGTGAAGAGATTCTGCAGCGCGTTGTCGATCGGCATCACCTGGCCCGCGGGGATGGTCACCTGTTTCGGTCCGCTCGCTCCGGTGTTGCCGGGCTGGGGGAAATAGGTCAGCGTCGCCGTGACCGGGGTAGAGCCGGGATTGAAAAGGCGGATGTCGCTGCGCCAACTGGCGAAGCCGTTGTTGATGTCGGCCACGCCCGGGATGACGTAACGCGTGGCCGACTCGGCGCCCTTCAGTACTGGGAAAACCAGCAGCGGGTCGTTCGTAAGATTGTCGATGACGGATGCGTACGCTGTTACCTTGCCGGTCGCCGACACGACTTCGACCTCGAAACGGCCATCGGTGAGCGTGATGCCATTCTCCGCGAGTAGGTTTCGCTGCTGGTGCTCGCCAGGCAGGAGCGACAACGGAATCGGCGCCACGACTTCGATGCCCTGGTTGTTGAAGACGTGGACGAGGACGTTGGCCGGCTCTCCCGCTCCCTCGACGATGCCGAAGTTCGTCCGATAGGCGGCTGACTGCGCGATCTGCTGCAGCGTGATGATCGGGTTCGGCGACGAATCTTGCGACTGAGCGATGAACTGGGAGAACGGAATGGCTGGAATGAACTGCCCGAAGGTACCGGTCGGCGTCGAGTTGTAGGTACGGCTGGAAGCGACGGTCTGCACGCTCGGTGCGCCGCTCTGCGTGGTCGTCGTCAGCGGGCGGATCTCCAGCACGCCTAGGGCGCTCGATCCGTCGGAACCGTCGCCGAAGAAACTGGTCAGGATGTCGTCGAGTGCCATGGTCGAGCCGGGATCGACCTGGATCGTCGTCGTCTGACCGGACTGCGTGCCGTCCGTTGCCGTCAGTGTGAAATTGAGCTGGTATTTCATCGCCTGGGCTGTGATGTTGGCGATGCGGAGATCTGACTCGAAGAGCGAGCTGTTGGCGCCGGTTGCGTGACCGACTGCGGGGATGATGAGCGAGTTGGGGAGCGGTCCGCTCTTGCCGCCGGAGGAGACCGGCGTCACGGTCGTGACCGAGACCGGCACGCTGCCGGGCGGCGTCGTGGTGTCGCTGGCGCTGACGCCGCCCTTGGTTGCTGCGCTAAAGGTGAGGATCACAGTCGCGGTGTTCGTGCCGAGTTTCAGCGCCGTTGGATCGGAGACGATCGTCAGCGTCACGCCCTGGGTACCGAGCGTTCCGGATGAAGGCGTCACCGAGGCCCACGGTTTGTCCGTGCGGGCCGTGAATGGCAATGGAGGCGTATGGCCCGGGATGAAGATGGTCTGGCGGATCGTGCTCTGCGTACCGATCTCGACGCTGGTCTGCTTCTGCGGCGCGTCCGGAAGCACGGTGACAATCACGATGCGTGAGTACGGCCCGCGCTCGTCGTCGCAACTGCTGATGGCGCGTACGCGGTAGCGCCACTTCTGCGGATTGGCTGCTGCCGTGTGCACGAAGCTGGCGGAGAGGCCGGTCACGACTTGCGTGGTGGCCGCCGCAAAGTCCGCGGTCGACGACTCCTGCAACTCGTAACTCGTCGCATTCAGCACGGCACTCCAGTGAACGGTGTAGCTGCTGTTCGAAGCGACTTGCGCGGGGGCGGCAGCTTTGGGCCGGTCCGGCGTGTCACAGGGCGGCGCCGATTTACGCACCGTGAACTTGCCGGTGGCCGAGTCGAGAGACGGGCAGGAGTCGAAGAATGCTTCGACGTACCAGTGGATCGTGCCGCTGGGCACGCCGACCGTCAACTTGTTGACCGTCGTCGTGCCGATGACGCTGGCGTCTTCGTCATCGACCGCAGCCCAGACTTTGTACTTCGTGGCGTTGTCGATGCGGGACCACTCGAAGTGAACGGGTGATGCCAGGCCCGTGCTGTTGTCGGCCGGCGTGAAGAGGATCGGGCGCGGGTTGTCGCAGTTCGTTTCCGGGATTGTGAAAATCGCGTGCTTCGACTCGGCAGGCGGGCAGCCGTTGAAGAACGCAACCACCCACCACTCCGTTTGGCCCTCCGGGATGGCCTTGGTCACTGCCGTACGCGTGGTTGTATCGGCCAGCTCCGTCGGCGCGCCGTCGTTGTGGCGGACGAAGACGGCGTATCCGATGGCACTGCTGACGGGGTTCCAATCGAAGCGGACGGGGGAGTCGACATTCGTGGCGCCGTCCGCCGGAGCGGTGAGCACTGGCCCGTCGGGTGGACAAGTCTGCGCCGCAGGGATCGTGAAACGTGACTTCGTCGAGCGCGTCGACGGGCAACCGTCGAAGACCGCCTGCACACGCCACTCCACCAGACCTGGCGGAACGATGTGCGTGATCGACGTATCCGTCGTCTGCAGCACCGGCATGTCGTTGCCGTTGAGCGTCCAGATCACGCGATAGTCGGTGGCGTTGGTGACCGCGCTCCAGACCAGCGTGACCGGTGCGCTGGCCGTCGCTCCATCGGGCGGCGAGAGGAGTTGGGGACCCGCGGTTCCGCAGCCTGGTGTGGGGATGACGAAGCTCGCTTTCGCGGACAAAACCGGCGGGCAGTTCTCGAACAGCGTCTCGACGAACCACTGCCCGTTGCCGGTGTTCGTTCCGAAGTCATGCTGGAGCTTTGTGTCTTTCGAGAAACCGATGTCGGAGAACGGGTCACCGTTGAGCGAGACCCAGACGCGGTATTGGAGGGCGGAGGAATCGGTTGATGACCAGTTGAAGGTCACCGGATTCGACACCACGGCGCCGCCGATCGGTGCGGTGAGCGTGGCCGCTTTGTGCGTGTCGCAGTTCGCCGCGGCGCTGACGGTGAAGTGGCGGTGCGCGGAGAAGGTCGAGTCGCACCCGTTGCTGAAGAGCGTCTCCACGTACCATTCGTCCGTACCGCTCGTCAGTTGCACCTGCTGCGACGTGCCCGCAGCCGTCGTGCTGCGCGCCGCAAGGATCGGAGAGCCGCCGTTGACGGCAATCCAGAGGCGATAGCCGCTCGCACCGTTGACGGTGCTCCAGGAGAGCGTTACAGGCGAGCTGACCGTCGCGCCGTCGGCTGGGGAGTTGAGCGTGGCAGTGGCGCCGCACGTCGTTTGCGTGCCGCTGGTGAAGGATGACTTCGCGGAGACGATGTCCGGGCAGCCGGCGAATGTCGTCACGATCCACCAAGTCACGGAGCCGCCCGGCACCAATGTCGTCAGAGAGGTTGAGGTCGTCGTGCCGGCCAGATCGCCGGCGTCGTTGCCTTGTGCGATGAACAGCTTGTAGCCGGTGGCTCCGCTTACAGCGGTCCATTGGAACGTGACCGGTGAGGTCAGGCCAGTTGCCCCGTTGACCGGCGAGAGCAGCGCCGCGGGAATGCTGCTGCAGACCGCCGCTGTGGCGACGGAGAGCGTGGAGGACTTGGAGTACGTCGCGGTCGGGCAGTCGCCGAAATCGGCTTCGACATACCAGGTCAGGCCGCCCTGCGGCACCGCGGTGGTGATGTGCGTTCCGGGCGTCTTGCCGATGACGAATCGCTCGTTACTGCTGACGGCGCTCGTGGTTACTCCCCAGACGACATAGTTTGTCGCACCCGGGACGACTGACCATTGGAAGGTGACGGGAGAGGTAAGTCCCGTGGCGCCGTTGGCCGGTGAGAGGAGCGTTGCCGAGCCGGGGCTGCTCGGACAGACGCCCGCATTGGTGACGTTGAAGTGCGAATGCGCCGACGTGACCGGCGTGCAGTTGTCGGCATCCGCTTCAATCCACCAGTCCACGGATGCACCGGCGGGAAGACTGCCATCGTAGTGGGAGTCGCGTGTGACTGCCAGGATGGCCGCCGCCGCGCCATTGATGGAAGCGA
The DNA here is from genome assembly GCA_035577085.1 of Thermoanaerobaculia bacterium. Lineage (GTDB taxonomy): Bacteria > Acidobacteriota > Thermoanaerobaculia > Gp7-AA8 > Gp7-AA8 > JADGNZ01. Next base: position 7,092 of record DATLVW010000096.1, on the reverse strand, counting down.
TCACTTTGTAGGAGGTCGCACCAGAGACGTCGGTCCAATCAAAGCTCACCGGGGAGTCGACGGTGGTGTTGTTCGCAGGCGTGATGAGAGCGGCGGGCGCCGTCGGACAGGCGGCCGTCGCGGCGACGGTGAAGCTGAAGACATTGCTGGAAGTCTTCACGGTCGTGCAGTTCGGCGGATAGGCATCGACCGACCAGTAGTAGGTTCCCTGGGGGAGCGCCTGCCCGAATGTGAAACTCGTCGAGCTGCCGTTGACGATCGGATCGCTGGCGCTCGGAGCCGGCGGATTCTGCGTGCTGATGTGGAGAAGATACTTGTCCGTACCGGAGGAGGCGGACCAGGTCAATGTCGGCGTCGAAGCGGTCGCGCTCTTGTCGGACGGAGAGGTGAGGTTGAACGAGCCGGGCGGATTGCAGGCAGCGGCGGCGGTCTTGAACGTTGCGCACCCGCTGGTGGTGGTTGGACAAGTAGTGGCAGTCGTTTTCTTCGCTACGACGCGCCATTCGTAGGTCGTGCTGGCCGCCAGCGTGGGTGGATTGAAGCTGGTATTCGACGTCGTGAATTGCGGCGTGCCTGTGCAGGCGCCCGATCCCGACACGCCGAAGTAGACGTCGTACATGTCGGCGCCACTGACGGCACTCCACGTCAGCGCTTGATTGGCAAAGAAGTTCTGCGAACCGTCCGACGGCGACTGAATGGTTGGAGAGCTCGTGAGGCAGCCGACGGTAAATTGCTTGCCTGTTGACTGCAGTCCGGAGGCGCAGTTCGGGATGTTGGCGCGGACGATCCAATTGTACGTACCGGGGGTAAGACCGGCCGCCGGACCGCTGCAGGAACTGGCCGTCGAGCCGGCGGAGCAAACGAGCGTTGCGGAAGGGCTGCCCGTGCTGGCGAAGACGTCATATCCGGTGACGCCGGATGCCGTCGAGGGCGTCCAGCTGAAGGTGATCGGTACGTTCGCGCTCTGATTCGTTCCGATGGGTGATTGCGGTACCGGTGCGCCACTGGCCGGACACTGCGCGAGCGCCTGCCCGCCAAACGCCAGTCCGGCGCACAGCAGTACAGCAGATCGAATGTTCATGGTCATTCCCCTAAGGTCCCGGTTAGACGAACCCAACCCGTCTGACGTTGACGTGACTGTAACGCCAGTCTGTACGCAACGTAGTGACTTCTCTCACGGTCTCCTTCGCCGAAGCGGCCACATCCGAAGCGAAGGGATGTTCCAAAACCATGTAGAAAGCGTTCGCAGGTGCCTCATCGACGGGGGCACAGGCAGGCGGTTTTCGAGTGCGGATTTTGGAAAGATCTCAGCCGGCGTCCGAAAGACTCTGCTCCTCGGCGCGAAAGTTCTGCTCCGGGATCAAAAAGTTTTGCTCCAGGAGCAAATGATTTTGCTCGGGGAGGAAACGATTTTGCTCCAGGAGGAAATGCATTTGCTCCAGGAGGAAATGAATCTGCTCCGGGAGGAAATGAATTTGCTCGGGGATCAAAAGGTTTTGCTCGGGGAGGAAAAAGTTTTGCTCGGGGAGGAAAAAGTTTTGCTCGGGGATCAAAAGGTTTTGCTCGGGGAGGAAAAAGTTTTGCTCGGGGACCAAAAAGTCTTGCTCAGGGACCAAAAAGTTTTGCTCGAGGAGGAAAACGTTTTGATCCAGGAGGAAAACGTTTTGATCCGGGAGGAAAGAGTTTTGATTCGGGAGGAAAAAGTCTTACTCCAGGAGGAAAAGATTTTGGTCCTGATCAGAAAAGCTTTGCCCGGGGCCTGAAAAACCCCGTCACTGGTACTTGTTTCCCCCCGTACTGAACAGAACGACGGTGTCGCTGGAGGAGATCGCGCCTGTTTTCTGCAATTCGCGCAGAGCGAGCAGCGCTGCGCCGCTCTCGGGGCCGGCATCGATTCCCTCGGTGTGGCGCAGTTCCGCGGCGGCGGATTCGATCTGCGATTCGTCGACGGCGATGGCGCCGCCTTTGGAATCGCGCAGAGCACGGAGCATCAGGCGGTCGCCGACGGCCCTCGGAACACGCAGCCCCCAGGCGCCGGTCTCCGGCGATTCCCACTCAGGCGCCGTTTCGAGACCTTCGTTGAACGCGCGGACCACCGGCGCGCAACCGCTCGACTGCACGCTGAACATGCGGGGGCGCTCGGAGCCGATCCATCCGAGGCGTTCCATTTCGTCGAACGCTTTCCACATGCCGATGAGGCCTGTCCCGCCGCCGGTGGGATAGAGGACGACGTCGGGAAGGCGCCCGAGGTCTTCGAGGAGCTCGTAGCCCATGATCTTTTTTCCTTCGACGCGGTACGGTTCCTTCAGTGTCGAGAGATCGAAGCCGCCGTTCGCAGCGATGTACTGGGCGACGCGCTTGCCTGCATCCGTGATCACGCCGGCGACCAACTCGACCTCGGCACCATAGCCGCGGCATTCATCGATGATCGACCGCGGCGTGTCGCGCGGCATCGCCACGAAGACAGGCAGTCCGGCGCGGGCGCCGTAGGCGGAGAGCGCCGCGCCGGCGTTGCCCGCGGTTGGCGCGGCGAGTGTCTTCGCGCCGAGGCGTTTGGCCATCGTCACGGCCGCAGCCATACCGCGCGATTTGAAGGAGCGCGTCGGATTCTTCGACTCGTCCTTGATCCAGACGTTCTCGAATTGCGTCGATCGGAGCAGCGGGGTGATGCCTTCGCCGAGGGTAACGATTTCGCGATCGTCATCGGCGGGAAGGACCTCGCGATAGCGCCACATCGTGGCCGGACGGCTCCGGATTTCATCGCGCAGCTCACGCGCAGGCGCGAGGTCGTATTGCGCGAGAAGCGGCGCGCTGTCATTCGGACAGAGATTCATGAGCGCACGAATCTCGAAGGTAGCGTCGCAGCGGGAGCAGGCGAGATGGACGGGAAAGCGGCGGGTGGTCATGTTTCGAATCGTATCGCGAGGGCGGGTTCATCTGCGTACATCTGCGTCATCTGCGGAAAGGTTTCATCCGCAGATATACGCAGATGGGCGCAGATGAAAAAAGGCCGCCGAGGTGGCGGCCTTTCACGATCGATTTGATCTTGCTACTGGGTTTTCTTTGCGTCGGCAACCGTCTTGTCGAGGTTCTTCTGCAATTCGTCCATCGACTTTTGCGCGTCGCCGGGTTTGTCTTCGTACTTGGCGACTTCGTTTGTGATGGCGTTGAGCGCGCCGTCGTATTTGGCTAAGAGCTGCTGGTTGTAGGCGATGGCGGGAGAGATGTTCGCGGCGGAGCTCTGCTTCATCTCGGCGCGCGACTTGTCGTAGTTGTCGAGCATCTCTTTGTACATCTTCTTCGTCTGATCGTCTTTGGCTTCGTCATACGATTTCTGCATCTGCGCGTGCGCGGAGTCGAACGACGCATTCGTGGCCTCGGCCATCTTCGACGTCAGCGTGGCGGTGCTGGCTGCCATCACCTGGCCTTTGACCCAGAGGTACTCCTGCGTGTTGTAGTGGAGATCTTTCGCGGCGCGGATGTCGGCGGTGAGCATGTCCGCGGCGGAGCCGATCGTCTTGAAGCCTTCCATCATGCCGGCGATCGATTTCTCGCCCGCTTTCTTCGCGGCATCGGCGTGCTGCTGCGCTTCCTGTTTCGCAACCTGCGCGATGACCTTTTCGTGCTCGCGCACCTTGAGATACATCTGAACTTGCCCATCGGTGAGCTTGCCGTCCGACGGAGGCGTGTACTTGTCCTTCGAGACGTCCTTCATCAGGTCCAGGGTCGAGTGTTTGTCGAGATCCTGGGAGATCTTCGCTTTGTCGTAGGCCTCTTTGGCCCTGCATCCTGCGAGTGCGATTGACAGCATGAGTACCGCGGAAAGTGTCCGGCGCATTGGTATCCTCCAAATAAAGATGGACCGTGATTTTAGGGACAGCGGGCCGAATTGGCAACCGCCTGGTTCATGAATGGAGGCGATCACGCACGCGCGCGCTCAGCGCGTCGAGCTCGCGAAGGATGGACTCCAGCTCGGCGCGATGGCCGGCGCGCATCGAGTCCATCTGCGCTTCGAGCAGACGAACCTTCGCTTCCACGCCGCTGGCATTTGCATCGGGTACTTCGGCTACCGCAACATCCGGTGAAGGAGTCTCCTCGGCCGATACCAGCGTGGCTGCGTCGAGCTCTTCGACGTCGTCGGGGTCGATCGGAATAGGCACGTTGCCCGAGATCGTGGCCGGACGTTCCCGCCCGTCGGTGAGCAACGATTCGAGCGAGACCTCTTCCATGCGCTCGTAGCTGCTATCGATCTGCGACTCGGGGAAAGGAACGGAGTCGGCAAACGGATTGACCTGCGGCGTCGGGGACGGCTCCGGCTCGGGTTCGGGTTCGGGCTCCAGCTCGGGCTCCGGAATCGCCTTCCCCTTCACGCGGACGGAGTCGGCCTTCGCTTTTTCAGGCGGCGAGGGTTTTCCCTGCAACCGAGTGTAGAGATGCTTGGCCGTGATCTTGGAGATGAGCTTGAACGTCTCCATCACGCCGTCGCCCTTGATCGCGGCGGCCTCGGTGTACGGATAGCCTTCGAATCCAAGGCGCTCCTGGAGCTCCTCGATGGGCAGGACACCAGGGATGTCGCGTTTGTTGAACTGGATGACGATCGGCGTGTCGTTCGGATCGATGTTGTTCTGCTCGAGGTTCTCCAGCAGATTGCCGAAACTCTCGCGGGTCGATTCGACCATGGAAGGCTGCGAGTCCGCGACGAAGACGACGGCATCGGCGCCCTTGAGCACCAGCTTGCGTGTCTCGTTGTAGAACACCTGGCCGGGCACGGTGTAGAGCTGGATCTTGAGATTGAACGAGCCGACTTTGCCGATGTCGACCGGCAGAAGGTCGAAGAAGAGCGTGCGATCGGTTTTCGTCGCCAGCGACAGCATCTTTCCCTTCTGCTTCGGGTCGAGCTTGTCGAAGATGACCATCAGGTTGGTCGTCTTTCCGCAAAGGCCGGGACCGTAGTAAACGATCTTGGCGGTCATTTCGCGGGTCGCGTGATTGAACAGGACCATCGGTTTTTCTCGGATCGGTTTCGGGAGCGAAAGTATCGCACATAGAATCGCGGCATGGATGACGAGCCGGTGGGCGACAACGATGAGAGGAACGTTGAGCCGAACGATGAGCCGGTTGAGATACCGATCACCGATACGCTCGATCTTCATCCGTTCCGGCCCGGCGAGATTCGCGATGTAGCGTCGGAGTACCTGATCGCAGCGCGGGATCGCGGCTTCCGGCAAGTGCGCCTGATCCACGGCCGCGGGATCGGCGTGCAGCGGGAGAACATTCGCAAGCTGCTGGCCTCACTCGACTACGTGGAAGCCTTCCACGACGCCGACGGGAGTGGGGGAGGGTGGGGCGCGACGGTGGTGGTGCTGCGGCAGGTTTGACCGGACGGCGATGTTAGGATGACTGGCATGAAGCGAGTTAGTGCAAAGCAGGCGCAGGGCATCCTGGAGAGTCTCATTGAGGAAGCCGCTGCCGCACACGTGACGATCGGAATCACGGGAGAGCGGGCGGAGGGGGTACTCGTACCTCTTTCCGACTGGCAGGCGATTCAGGAGACGCTCTACATCCTTTCTGTTCCAGGCCTGCGTGAGTCGATTCGCGAAGGAATGGCTGAGCCGCTCGACGCGTGCTCGGAGACGCTGGACTGGTGAGCGAACCATGGCGCGTCGTTTTCACGAAGGCCGCTCAAAAGGACGCCAGGAAAGTTGCAGAATCAGGTTTGAAGGGAAAGACCGAGGCGTTGATCGAGCTTCTGCGTGAAGATCCGTTTCGGACCCCGCCACCTTACGAAAAGCTGATCGGCGATCTCGCCGGAGCGTTTTCGCGCCGCATCAATCGCCAGCATCGACTTGTCTATTCAGTTCATCAAGCCGAGCGAACCGTAAAGGTCTTGCGTATGTGGACGCACTACGAATGAGGAAATGGCGCTGAATCCGCTACAGTTCGAAAAGACATGTCTACCTTGTTCGAAGAACTGAGCCGCGTCCGGACGTACGAGTACACGGCGGAAGATGTTCGTGAGTTCGAAGAGCTGCACGAAGAGATCCGGGCCCTGAAGAAGGAACGCAACGCCGTCATCGTCGCGCACAACTACTACCGGCCCGAGATTCTGAAGATTGCGGACTTCGTCGGCGATTCGCTGGAGCTGGCGTTGATGGCCTCGAAAGTTCGTGATGCCGACGTCATCGACTTCTGCGGCGTTCACTTCATGGCGGAGACGGCGAAGATCGTGAATCCGTCGCGGACCGTGCTGCTTCCGAATCTTGCCGCGGGATGCCAGCTCGCGGATTCAGCGCCCGCCGAGGATCTGCGCAAACGGATCGCGGAACTGAAGGTGGAGTTCGCTGATCTGGCCGTCGTCAGCTACGTCAACACCACCGCGGCGGTGAAGGCGCTTTCGGATGTCATCGTCACGTCAGGGAACGCGGCGAAAGTCGTCGGTACGCTGCCGAATAAGAACATCCTCTTCGTACCCGATCGCAATCTGGCGCGTCACGTCGCCGAACAGGTTCCGGACAAGAACATCATTCCGTGGGAAGGGTTCTGCTACGTGCATCAGCAGATCACGCCGCATGAGGTGGCGCGCATCCGCGAAGCCGATCCCGAGATCGAGATCCTCGTTCATCCCGAATGCCGCGCCGACGTGGCCGCGCTGGCCGACGCGGTGCTCTCCACTTCGGGGATGGTGAAGTACGCGAAGGAGCGTCCGGCGAAACGTTTCCTTGTCGTCACCGAATGCGGCCTCTCGGACCGCTTGGCGATGGAAGTGCCGGACAAGACCTTCGTCAAGGGCTGCAAGCTCTGCACGTTCATGAAGGTGACCACACTCGAGGATGTGCGCGATTCGCTCAAGTACATGCGCTACGAGATCGACATCCCCGAGGACATCCGAGTCCCGGCGGAGCGAGCGTTGCGGAGGATGTTCGCTGCAACGGAAGGGGGAACACTTCGCAGCGAGATCGCCCCCAAGTAGGAGAACGAACGTTGCGCCGACAGCCGGACCGATGACGCGTCAGTTAGGTGCCGGCTTCGGTTTCGCGCATGATCGCTTCCGCTACGCGCTTCGCGGCCGCTTCCGGCGTCTTTTCCCGGACA
>DATLVW010000095.1:0-14403 GCA_035577085.1 Thermoanaerobaculia bacterium | reverse complement strand
CGCGCACGATACACACGCCGAGGCGAGGACGCCTCGACGCCGCAGGCGAGACGCCTGCACTCCTTGCGCTATCCTTCCCACATGAGCCGCCTTCTCGCTGCCGTCATCTTTCTCGCCGCTTTGCCGCTTGCTGCGGCTCGTTTGCCGAAGAGTGTCATTCCTGATCATTACGCGATCAGCATCACGCCTGATCTCGCGACCGCGAAGTTCAGCGGGCAGGAGACGATCGACGTCGATATCAAAGAGCCGGTCGATACGATCACGCTCAGCAGCGTCGGGCTGGAACTGCACGACGTCGTTGTCGCCAGCGGAAGCAAGCTGCTGAACCCCACGGAGATCACGTTCGATGTGCCGAACGAGATGGCGTCGCTCAAGTTCGGGCAGACCTTGCCGCCCGGCAAGGCGTCGATGCGCATCAGCTTCAACGGAGCGCTGAGCGAGCAACTGCGCGGGCTCTATTTGAGCAAAACGCCGCGGCGCAACTACGCGGTCACGCAATTCGAATCGACCGACGCACGCCGCGCGTTTCCGTCGTTCGACGAGCCGGCCATGAAGGCGACGTTCGACATCACGCTCGTCGTCGACGATGGCGACACAGCGATCTCGAACGGTGCGATTGCCTCGGACACACCTGCAGGTCCGGGCAAACACGCCATCCGTTTCCGCACGACGACGAAGCTGTCGACGTACCTCGTGGCCATGCTCGTCGGCGATTTTCAATGCGTGAGCGGCGGCGTCGACGACATCCCGATCCGCGTTTGCTCCGTCCCCGGCATGCAGGATCTCGGCAAGTTCGCGCTTTCGGCTGCTGAGGCGGCTGTGTCGTTCTATGACAAGTACTACGGCATCAAGTACCCCTTCGGGAAACTCGATCTGATCGGCATCCCGGACTTCGAGGCGGGGGCGATGGAGAACGCGGGCGCGATCACCTTTCGCGAGACCGCGTTGCTGCTCGACGACAAGACGGCTTCGATCGAGCGCAAGCGCGGCGTGGCCAGCGTCATCGCTCACGAGATCGCGCATCAATGGTTCGGCGATCTCGTCACGATGAAGTGGTGGGACGACATCTGGCTGAACGAGGGCTTCGCCACGTTCATGGCTCCGAAGCCGCTCATGGCCTGGCATCCGGAATGGCGCGTCGATCTCGACCAGGTCGGAGGCACGCTCAACGCCCTCAGCATCGACTCCACGCGCAGCACGCGCCCGATCCGCCAGAAAGCGGAGACGCGCAACGAGATCAACGCGCTCTTCGACGGCATCGCCTACGGCAAGACCGCCGCGGTCCTGCGAATGGAAGAGACCTGGGTGGGGGAGGAGACGTTCCGCGACGGCATCCGCGCCTACCTGAAGAAGTTTTCGTACGGGAACGCGGCGGCCGAGGATTGGTGGGGAACGATGACGGCGTCGACGAAGCAGCCGTTCGATGCCGTGATGAAGTCGTTCGTCGATCAGACCGGCGCGCCGTTGCTGCACGCCTCGGAGTCGTGCGGACCGGACGGCACACGGACGGTGACCATCTCGCAGGAGCGGATGCTGACGCAATCGGCCACGCCTGTGCCGCAGTCGTGGAGCATTCCGGTCTGCGGCCATGAAGCGGGTGCAGCCGCCGCCGCGCCATGCCGGATCATCGCAAAGCCGGCCGACGCCTTCACGCTCGCTTTCTGTGAAAAACCGCTCTATCTCAGCCGCAACGGCGCCGGCTATTTCGTCACCGACTATCCGCCGTCGATGCGTGGCGCGTTGCGCGGGCACGTCGGTGAGATGCCGCCCTCCGAGCAGATCTCGTTTCAGGGCAACGAATGGCTGCTCGTGCGCAACATGCGCGAGGACGTCTCGGACTATCTCTCGCTGGCGCGCGCACTGCCACGCCCCGCGGAGCGCACGCTTGTCGCTCATATCTCCGGCAACCTCGGATACCTGGGCCGAACGCTCGTGGACGATCGCAATCGCGCCGCGTGGCAGTCGTATGTGCGCGAGACGATGCGCGGCTTCGCGCCGGTGACGTGGGAAGCGCCCGCCGGTGAGACGCCCGAACAACGGATCATGCGCGCGACCGTGTTGGACATGCTGGGCATCGAGGGCGCCGATCCCGAGGTGATCGCGGGAGCGAAACGGATCGCCCAGCAGTACATGAACGATCCCTCATCGGTCGATGCCGTCATTGCCGACCGCGCACTGCCGATCGCCGCGATCAACGGCGACGAGGCGATGTTCGATCAAGTGCTCGCTCATATGAAGAGTGCACCGACACCCGAGGTTGCCGCGCGCTATCGCCAACTGATACCGATGTTCCGTGATCCGAAGCTCATCGGCCGTGCCGTCGATTTCATCTACAGCGATCAAGTTCGCTCTCAGGATCTTCCCGGCATGGCTGCGCAACTATTCTTCAATCCCGCCGCCCGGCAGATCGCGTGGAGCGCCGCGCAGTCGCATTGGGAGATGTTGAACAAGAAGATCCCGACCGCCATCGGCGCGATCACCGGCTCGGTCGGAAGCTTCTGCGATCCGGCGATGAAACAGGAAGCGCAGGCATTCTTTGCGACGCATCCTGCCGGCTCCGGCGAGCGTTCGCTGCGCCGAGGACTTGAGCAGATCGATAGCTGTATCGCGTTCAAGACGGCGCAGCAGACGTCGTTCGATACCGCGCTGGGAGTAACGAAATAAGACCTCCTTCGCGTTCTTCGCGGCTTCGCGTGACACGGATGCGCACGCGAAGACGCGAAGGCGCGAAGTGACAGATCCCTCCGCTCGTGGTTGAATCCTTCCTTCCAGTCTGGACAGGAGAAACCATGAAACGAGCGGTTGCGCTTCTCTTCGCGTCTGTTCTCCTTCCTGCGGCGGCATTCGCCAGCGAGAGCTTCATCCTGAACATTCCGCAGCGCTTCGATGCCTCGCAGGAGATCGGCGAGGTTCGCATCGTGCTCGGCCTCAGTGCAGCTCCTGCCGGCTCGCAACTCGTTGTCAACGGCGCTCCACCGCTGAACCTCGGCGACACCGGCACGTTCGCAGGGGACAACGTCTCATTTACCGCGGCGGCCGGCAATCACGTGCTCATCACCTACGTCCCGAAGTCGAACTTCGGCGCCGACTTCTGCGCCGGTGCGAACGCGACGCCGAAGAACATTCCGTTGCGCTTCTCCGGTGCGCAGGATGTCGTCGACTACGCGATGTCATCGTTTGTCGTCGGCTCGCCGATGGTGGAGTGCTCGAAAGTATCGAAGCGCGTGGCCGACACCGTGGCGACGATCACGCCAATGGCGGATAACGTCGCTCCGGCACTCGATGCGATCGCTCGCGGGAGGCTCCCTCTCGACGTGGTGCTCGTGCTCGACAAGTCGGGGAGCATGAACGATCTCCCGCCGGACGCTGGCGCCGGCAATGTCACGACGAAGGTACAGATCCTGAAGTCGGCTGTCGACGCGTTCGTCGCCAACTGGCAGATGCTCGATCAGCCAACGGCGGATGGAGGCGACTGGTCGGGCGACCGCATCGGTGTCGTCTTCTTCGACTCGGCGGCCGTTGCCCAAACGCTGGCCGGCGCCGACGCTCCCGCCAACTTCTTCGTGCGGCGCAGCGCGGGATGGAATCCGATCATCAACGATGTCGACTCGCTCACTCCCGGCGGATCGACGTCGATCGGCGGTGGCATCAACACTGGGATGCAGCAGTGGGTGGCCGACCCTTCGAACGACGCCACATTCGTCGTGGTCACTGACGGAATCCAGAACACGGCGCCGCTGATCCAGCCCACCGCAAGCGGATTCCTCGGACTCCTGCCCGTTGCTGGACTGCCGCAGGAGCTGCGCAAGCGATTCATTCCGATCCTGACCATCGGCTTCGGAACGCCGGCAGCCGTCGATGAGGATCTCCTGCGCAACATCGCCTTCGAGACGTCGGGCCGCTCCTACATCAGCGTCAATGCAACGACGTTATTCGACGACTTCGCGCTGACGCTGGTCAGCATCCTCAAAGGCAACACCGCATCGCTGGCGGCGCGCCGCCGCGCGACATTAACGGGTCCTGGACCCGGCCCACTGCAGCGAGTGACTGTCGACGACTCGGCGCGGCGTGTCGTCTTCTCGCTGCAGTGGACGCCGCCGCTTAGCAACGCGCTCGACCTCGAAGTGTTGCCGCCTGGCGCGTCGGCACCGGCGACGCCTGCGTCATCACGAACACTGCCGCAGGCCTCGATCCAGTCATTCGACATCCCACCCGACCATCCCGGCACCTGGAACGTGCGCGTCAAGCGTTCGAAGAAAGCCGATACAAAAGGCGATGTCCCGTATTCACTGAACGTCTTCTTCCTCGAGCGCCATCTCGATTACCGCCTCTCCGTCAACCCGCCGCACCCGAAGAGCGGCGAAAAGATGACCCTGCGTGCCGAGGTGTCGTACGGCGGCAAGCCGTTGACGAGGCTGCCCGACGGTGCGCTACGAGTTCAAGTGCAACGTCCGAAGGCAGCCATCGGATCGCTGCTACGCGAGCTCACCGAGATCACGAAGCGGGGGCAGTCCGGCGATGTGAAGACGCCGTATGAGAACAAGGTGGCGTCACTGCCGCGGGCGGCCCTCGCCCGCATCCTTCCGTCCGACGCGGAAGCCCTCACGCTGAAGGAAGAGGGACGCGGCTTCTACTCGGTCGCGCTCGACCCAGCCACGATCCCCGGCCAGTACGCCCTCGAAGCCGTCCTCGACTGGGACGATCCCCGCACCGGCCAGGTCCATCGCGAAGAGCGCGTCGAACAGCTCGTCGCCGTGAAAGCCGACCCCGCAAAGACCGAAATCCGAGCGACACGCTCCGCCGATCGACAGAGCGTCCAAATCGCCGTGGTTCCCCGCGACCAGTTCGGCAACGCCCTCGGGCCCGGCTACGAATCGAAAGTGACCGCAAGACTGACCACGAAGTCCGGCAAACTCACCGGCCCAACCGACACCCGCGTAAACGGTACCTACCACTTCACGCTCGCCGGCCTCCCTCGCGACGAACGCCCAAACGCAGAGATCAGCGTGGATGGCGTGGTGGTAGGAGATCTGCGTACCATCGCCGCGAAGGCAAAACGATAGTGCGCAAAGCCCCTCTGCTGTTCGGACTAGCCCTCCTGGCCGCTGCCCTCGCCGCGTTTCACATCTTCGGAAAAGACGCAAACGACATGGTCTGGGGATTTGCAGCGGGAATTGGGATTGGGGCGGTGGTCACTTGGTTCGCGGAGCGCGGAAGACCCTGAATTAATCACGCCCGTTCGTCGCGAGAATTACTATCGCAGGAGAACCTTTGGCGGAGCCGTGCCGTCTCATGAGTAAGATGAACGGACTCCTGCGGTCGTTGCGGCGCGTCCTGATCGCACTCGCGATCAGCGTGAGTTTGATCCTTATCCTGTTGGCCACAGTTGTTCGGCAGCCAAGTAGTCGCAGCCTGGCGTACCCGCCAGGACCAAGATCCTCTGCCGACATCTTGCGGCGGCACGTCGAGTTCTTGACAACGACGGTGCGCCCGCGAGGTGCGGATCAACCGGAGAATCTCGATCGTGCAGCCGCATACATCGGGGAACGATTCCGTGAAGCAGGCGCTCGAGTCTCCGAGCAGCCCTTCACCGAGCGAGGAAGAACGTATCGCAATATCATCGCGGACTTCGGACCGCTTGCCGGTGACAAGCTCGTCGTAGGAGCGCACTACGATGCGTTCACGTCCACGGGTGATCTGCCGGGCGCGGACGATAACGCCAGCGGAACGGCAGGTCTTTTGGAGTTGGCGAGACTGCTCGGTGTTCGCCCGCCGCAAAGTCCGGTCGAGTTGGTCGCGTTCACAACCGAGGAGCCGCCGTTCTTCGGATCGGACGAGATGGGGAGCGCGGTTCATGCTGCGCAGTTGCAACGTTCCGGGACACGGATATCGGGAATGATCTGCCTGGAGATGATCGGCTACTTTCACGGCCAACAAACGTGGTCGTCACCTCTGTTGGGAATGATGTATCCGAGCAAAGGCGACTTTGTAGCAGTAACCGGAGGATGGCCCGATCGTGAGCTCGCGCGCGACGTGAAGGCGGCCATGCGCGGCGCTGGCGGCCTTGACGTCTACAGCTTCACCGGCCCTCGTGAAATGTTGGACGCATCCGACCAACGCAACTACTGGTCCCGAGGCTGGCGCGCCGTGATGGTGACCGATACCGCCTACCTCCGGAATCCAAACTACCACACGAAACGAGACACATACGACACGCTTGATTACGAGAAGACGGCGCGCGTCGTCGATGGCGTATTCAACTACGTGCGAGGATGGGCTGAGTGACCGTGCACCTGAGGGTTGGTGCGTGAGGCAGGAGTCGAACCTGCGGTCTAGCGGTAGAGCGGCCCCCAACCGCTTCGACAAGGTTAATCGAGGAGGTAACAGTCCGGGCTCTGCTCCTGAACGAGCCGGAGAGGAGCGCCGAGATCAAGGCTGCGATTTACCTCCGCGAGGGCTTGTCACCATTGCTCAGGCAAAGATCGCAGATCCTCCTGGGTGAACGGGTTCCGGCCAGCGCGCATGCTTTCGACCCACCGCTGACGCTGAGCCCGTCGGTCCGCTTTGTCAGTGGCAGCGATGAAGAAGTTCAGATCTTCAATGGCACCTTGTGTTCGCCCCGTCATGGCCCTTGCCACTCCTCGGCTGTCGCGAATATGGTAGTCGTCCGGAGACAGTGCCACGGCATTCTCACAGGCGTCATCGACCACTTCCGCAGCATGCTTGTAAGCGGTTGCGAACCAACAGAGCGCATTCCAGTCGTTGGGGGAAATTACAACATTTGGGTCAATCCGCCGCGCCTCGCGAAATTGAGCAAGCGCCGCAGAGATTTGACCTAAACGCGCGTTCTTTGTCCCGCTTTCGACACGTGACTGGGCAAGAGCCGTGCGAGGAGGCGTTGCATTGTCACCCAAGAATCCCGAGAATGGAGTCTGAGCAGGAACCGATGCAGATGGCGTGGGGGAAGGATTCCACAGGTATGCCGATATTATAACGGGCCGTGGCAACGAAGACTGAGCAATACCGTTCGTCCGCCGGAACAGGGCGCCAAGAGTCTCCAACGTCTTCGACAGTGCATTATTTGAAGCCAGTTCGGCGTTACCCAATCCAAAGTAAAGTTCGTATGTGCCGGCTGTTAGCATCCTATCGATAAATGGGTTCCCGGTTTCCAATTGCTTATGGCTCGAATCCATTAGCACTACGTTATAGGGAGCCTGCCATTGCAAGGTCAGTCGTACAGTTTGTCGAGCATTCAGCGATACATGAAAGGGCACCTTGTCAACCAAAATTTGTTGTCTAGTCGTTGTCGGTGTGGATTCGAGTTTGGCGCCAATCGGCAACGCATCAAGTCTCACATCGCGGTACTTTGAGCTCCCAAGATAGGCCGACAAGGCCAGATCTAAGAGCATAATGACTATGAGCACAATCAACGAACCTGCAAAAAGGGCGCGCGCGCGAGAACGTGCGCTCGACGGTACGCGTGCGTCGACTGACGCAAACGCAGCAGCTAAGGCAGCGGCGCCGGAAAGAAACCAGACCCAAAGTTGAGGCGTCGATAGCAACCAGCTAGAGATCGTCGCAGTGATCAGTCCGGCGGCCGCGGCGGCCGCCGCGGCATAGAAGAAACGTTTTAGAGGCGAACGAGCGGTTCCCGCGGCGAGAATCGTAACGATTCGCGATACGGCGATCATTGCGAGCAGCGGGACGAGCGGCATGAAAGCTGACGAGGCGGCCGCTGCTCGCATCGAAATGATCACGACCGCAATGAGGGTGTAAAAACCCGCTGGAAAGATCAATGCTTGTGCGATCTCTACGAGCGCGCCGATCCCGCGTGAATAGTGCAGGGTGTATGCCGTGGTCCGTATGGCGGATAACTCCGCTCCAACCACGCCCAGAAGAGCACCCAATAAAGCGTCGACGATTAGGTCTGAGCTCACGCCCTGATGCATACCCGCGGCTCCGGCGACAGCCCCAAGAATCAGGGCCGTTAGTACGAACCCAACCACAGCACCGGCAAGGGCGGCGGGGAATACGCGAAAAAAGAATTTCCAGCCCCGCGCGGGATAAGCGTAAGTGAAGAGCGCCAGCGCTTGCCTCAAATCACCGTGGGCGGACGGCGTAGCGGCTCCTTTTGCACGCAGGCGCCCCATAAGTGCATATAGCATGTTTCTCTGTCGCGGTTGACCGCGCGATTGCTCGTAGAGGTCAAAGATCCGCTTGTTTCCGCTCTTTATCGCATCGACGAGCTCTCGTTCTGCCGCTTCGCTGACGGTAGCGTCAACGTCGGTGAGGGTTACGTCGACAAGCCGGTCGACGCAGCCCATAGCTCTGAGAGTCCCGAGGGCGACAACTGCATTTCGTCGCAGTTGCGGTTGATCGCGCTGGAGGAACTCTTCGATCACGAGAACGGGATCTTTGCTCATGCCTTTGCCCTCATTGACCAATAGCGGATGTCCACTTCGCTGGCAGGCGTTCCGTGCGCGAGCTGGCTACGCAAAACGAACGCCGTCTGCTTAGGAGTGAGATCCGTCGTCTGTCGAACCGCGTTCAACTTGCGTAACTCCTCGGCGGATAGAATGTCGCGCGTCGCGTCTCCGCGCTCGACCCGGGAGAGAACGGCGAGGACATCGGCATCGCCACCTGTCTCGGCGAACGCGCGTGACCAAGCCGAGATCGTCTCACGATCGCGTCCATAACAAATGCTGGCCCGAAACATCAAATCCGTGGCCGTTGGGGTCCATTCGATCTTCTCGCGGTTCTGATGCAACGTCGTGAACGAGTGCTCGGGCAGAGTACCTTCGATGTCGGTTCCCGCGTAGGTGCTTCCGAGAGTCCGGAGCGCCTGTAAAGCCGCTCTCAGGCGCTGATACTCTACGTTGGCGAAGAACACCTCCTGCATGACTTCCTGGATCGAAGAAATCAAGAACTCGTGAGTGATCTCTACGAAGTCGCCGCCGAGACGGATTTCGATGCGGACGATAGTCCTGTTCACCAACCCTTGCAGGAGCCTCTTCCTGCGTTCGGTCTTGCCGAATGGAACGTCGATCAACTGACTTCGCTCGACGATGTTTCGCGTCCCCGTGCCGGTAATCAGCGGCTCGAGAAGCTCGAGCGACTCGGTGCGCTCGTCCGCATCACGGAGGCCGTCGAGGTAGTCACGCAGGAAGGCGCGGAGGATTCCTTTCGCTCCTTTCAAACGCGTCTCATAGATGTCCAATCCGATCTCGGGAATGCCTCCGTCCACATCGGCGGGCGACGCATTTGCGGATCGTTCACACCCCGCCTCATCCCACAGTTTTTCGCAGATCAGCGAAAGGTGAGTCGGCTCAACGAACCGCTCCTCCTTGGTCAGATCCTCAATGATGCGCTCATAGCACTCCTTCCCATACCGATATCCGTACAACCGGGCCGGCTCCTGGATCGCATCGAGCGCTCCCTCTTTGGAGAGAAGCTGGAGATGGAACACCGATTGATCGATCTCCGGCGCGAACTCCCGGATCGAACCCAATTGAGCGATGTATTCGCTGCGCATCGAGATCAGGAAGCGTATGGAGGGAAGCTCGCCGCCTGGCGACGGCTGACCGTCGATTGTCGAAGCGGGCAGGCGTCCGCAATAGACTTCCTGCAACTCCTCGAAGAACTGGTATCGCAGCCGCCAGTCCGGCAGGTCGGCGATCGAAAGTACGGCCGCAGTCCCGGGATCGACGAATCGCGTGAACATCTCCTCGAATTGATCGAATACGAGAAGGAGCGCAAACCGCGGTCGGCGCTCGCCGTAGACCTGAATGAGATTCTCAAGAAAGGGCCACAGACGCTTCGAGGGAGGATCGAGATACGCGAGAAGCGTCTTGTACTGGATGGCGAGATGTTCACTGTCCAGAAGTTCCCGCAACGTGGTCAGCGAGGTGCTCCCGTCGATGGCATTGCCCGTGGCCAGAGCGGCGTCGCCTCCTTGTCTGACCGCAGCAATGTGAGACGCGAATGCATCGACGTCGATCGTCGATCGGAGCAGCCGGCAGAACTGGGGCACCAAATCTCCCCATTCGCTCAGTGATCGCCGGTGCGACGCACCAAGCGGGGCGATCAACGAGCGCTTCCTCAGATCGCGAATGTCCAGCGAGTCGTATACGTGTAGTAATTCGCTGATCGTCATTTCGGAAGCGGCGGGTAGTGCACTCAGCACTCTGTCGATTGCGGCCACTTCCGCCTCCGGCGGCGGCAGGACGGTGCCGAGGGTCGCGGTTCGTGCGGAAGCCATTGGGTCGGTGTGCGGGAGAATACGGACGGGCGTCCAGCCGCGCCTCTCCAGTCCCGGTATAACGGTGGCGTTGACGAGCGAGGTCTTTCCGGCACCCGACTGCGCATGCAGCAGCGTCAACCGCGCCGAAAGAACTCTCGCCAGAAGCTGCTCTGCGTCGACCCTCCGTCCGAAAAAGAGCTCGGCATCCTCAGCCTGGTAACTGGCGGTGCCTTTGTACGGTTTGTACGTCGAGCATCCCGCGGCAGACATGGTGTCAGCGATGGGATGCGAACGCGTCCGCTAACCGGCGGAAGAACACGTCTTCGCGCTCGTCCAACATCTGGATACTGTATTTCTTGAGTGCCATGACGCTCAGCTTGTCCCAGGCTTCCATGGTCAGCCGGTGCGATCCGTCCCGGCCGTCACCGGGTGCGCGGGGCAGTACAGCGAAGCGATCCTGGTCTGTGCCCGACTCCAACGATGTGCGCAGGAGCGTGTAGCTCAGGCGGAAATCCGCATCGAGAATCCGCGAGCCAACCAGAACAAGCGGTGTATTGGAAATGATTGTGGCCAGCTGGTCGGGAATGCATTTCTGGTCAATGGACCGCCACAAAGTATCGAAGTATTGCTCGGTAGAAATGGCGCAGCTCTTTGCGACATCCTGCGAACCATGAAGTTTGAAAAGGATTGGCTCGACCATCGCCGACACCAAAGTAGCAGTCGGGATCTTACCGGCCTTGTCGTCGCACATGATGCCGCCGTTGACGTAAACTGTCCGAACGCCGCTGCGGCTGATTAAATCGCCGAGCGCCGCGTCGTCATTCGGATCGGCATCGCCGACCAAGCCGGTCGGGTCGCAAACCTGCAGCTTCCCCGATGCGAGCTTCTGTACCGTTGAAACAGTATTAACCTGAACTCTTGATGAGGATCGAAGCTGCACTAGCCGGGTGAACGGTACTCCTTCCAGAAGCAGCGCCTTCTCGAGAAGGACATCGAGGTTATTGCTAATGATCAGCTGTTTGTATTGGTCTTTTCCCCGGATTGCTTCGCGGGCCGAGAGCGCCTTCTGAAGCCGCGCCAGCGCACCGTATGATTCGGGCATGGCACCCTTTCGCTGCGAGATCATGTCAACGACTTCGTTTTCTAGACTGATATCTCCGTGTTCCACCGCAAAAAAACTCGCCGCCAGATCGAGCGGCGGCAATAGTCCCTCCGACGCGGCATCGATCATCCCCAACTGGGAAAGCAGTTCCGAGGTGATATCGCTGTTGGAGGGTGGATAGGCAATACTTCGACCGAGAAAGAACGTGATGTTCCCGGTGGTGCGCAGATGGTCGGCAAGAGATTCAATGGCCGCAGTGGCAGGGTTTTGCGCCTCCCTTGGCGGAGGCGCGGGCTGGGCGAGTTGGGCACGTCTTTGGAGTGGATTCTGATCGGTGATTCCCCAGATCAATCGATCCACCGCAGTCTGATCGATCGCGCTCCATAACGCAGAATTGAAAATTGCGCAGCATCAGCGGAATTCCATCGCTTGTTGCGTTCGCACCCGGCAGGAGGACAGGAATGACTCTGGTCTTCGATTTGACCGCCAGATCGATCGCGGCTCGTACCTCCGGAAGCTCCCAGGAACTGATGCCATTCGGACCAATGAACACCGCGATGGATCGGCTCGCGGTAATCCCCTTTTCGATTTCAGGCTGCCACGTGTCGCCGGGCCGCAGTCTCCACTTATCGAACCAAACCGACAATCCCTCCTCTTTAAGTGCAGTGGCAATCGCCTCGACTGATGTAAGGTCCAAGCTGCTGTAACTCAAGAAGACGTCGTAACCGTCCGTTAGAGGGGCAGCGAAATCGTTGAATGCAGTCATGGGCGCTCTAGCAACCGCGATTCCATGGGTCTCGTCCTCGATGAGCTAACTGAATGACGCCGATAAAGAACTGGAAAGCGACGAACGCTCCGGCAAGCCCCGCTCTCTTTTTGGGTGATAAATTGACGTTACTCCGTGTCAGCCGATGTGTCAAGCTTCCACCGTTCGGGCGAAAGGCGCGATGGAGTTACGGGTGGGCGGATCGCGGCGTTCAACGCTGCGCGAGGCGAGAGCTCGGAACGGAAGCCTTGGTGCGCCCCGCAGGATTCGAACCTGCGGCCTATAGCTCCGGAGGCTGTCGCTCTAATCCGACCTGCGCGATTTGCAGAGATGGCTCGCGTTGTCGATGGCGTGCTCAACGCGGTGTTCTCTGGACGTGATACGCGCCAAGCTCTCGTCCTGCGTCATCGACGAGTTGCAGATAGAACGTCTCCAGAAACTCCAGGCCTCTTAGCGGCGGCAATTGCCAGATCTCGGCCGTCGGGTCTGTGATGCGCGTCATTGCCGCTGGAAATCCGAGGGGACTTGGCGTCAGTTCGATCCAGAGGGGCCATGTACAGTTTCGCGGGAGCTCGAGACGAACCGCGCCGGTAGGTTCTGCAGCGAGCTCCTGCCAATCCGGAACGACCTGTTCCCGTTTGGCTGCGAGAGCCAAACGCCGCATGAATCGTTCGCCGTAATAGCGGTCTCCGAACCGTCGAAACGATTCGGCCTCCCATTGAACGCGTTTCGCTTCCCGGGCAAGTTTCGTATTGTGACGATGAATCGCTTTTGCCGAGGGGACGTACAGAGTGAGAAGTCCTGCGTGGACGGCACGAAGCAGCCAGTCATCCTCTTCGAAATAGAGCGAGAACCCTTCGTCGAACGGTCCGATTGTGCTCCATGTATCCCGCCGAAACGCCAGAAGTGCACCGCTGAGCGCGGTCGTTGGCAGTGGCTCGGCCGCGCGCCAGTGGCGACGGGCATGCTCCCGCCATTTCGAGCGGGCACGGGCCAGGTGCGTCAGACTTCGTTTGCCGCCTACTTTCAATCGCTCTTTGCCGCGCGTCCGCTCTTCCGTGCACGGCAGAAGAAATGTGCAGTCGCGATCCCAGTAGAACTGCGGGCCGGCAATGGACGCTCCGGAGCGCAAGGTTGTCGACAGTGCTCGCAGGCAGCCCGGCAGAACGTTCACATCCTCATTCATCAGGACGACGACATCGGAGCTGGTCGCAGAGAAGGCGATATTCACCGCGCCGGCGTATCCCGCGTTTCTGCCTGAATCCAGATAGTGGACGTCGAGCGATTGAAGCACGGCGCGCTCTTCGGGGGTACTGCCATTGTCGGCGATGACAATGTTCAGGCGAATGTTCGTTCCGTTCGCGTCAAGCCGCAGCGCCGCTACTGCCTCCCGGACCGATGCTGCCGCGTGATAGTGAACGATGATGACGTCCAATTCCGCCGCCATGTCTCCGGTGACGGCTTGATTCGCATCGTCATCGCTCATTCAGGACGCGCCCACGCTTCACTCTTGTTGACCATGTTGAAGAAGAAGTCGTCGTAGATGCCGGCCGATACGGTTTTCTTGATCGTGCAGCGCTGACAATCGATCCCAGGCTGTGCGATCTCGAACTCTCGCCGCAGTTGCGCGAGGTTCTCTCCATGCCAGATTTCTTCAAACGACTGCTGGGCCAGATTGCCGGCCGGTGGTCTGGTCCACGACATACAGGGATGCACGTCGCCATTCGCGTGGATCGCCAGCGTGTCCCATGGACGGCGGCAAGTCATGCGCTGGCCCGTCGCGGTCATGAGATCGATGACGCCGGCCTGGTCCCGAATGAAACCGCAGTCCTCGATGTGATTCCGGCTGCAATAGTCTGCATAGAGAGGGCGCACCCTGCGCACCTTCTCGTAAAAGGCTTCGTCTCTGCTTTCCAGGCCCGTTACATACGTCATCGGCTCGATGGTGCGTACGTCGGTCTGTTCCGGCCGAATCGAATCAAGAAGCAGCAGGAACTCCTCGAAATGATCGACATTCCGCTCCATGAGGACATGATTGATCTGGAGGTGCGGGAGCTTTGTCCCGCGTCTGGCCCGCAACTCCTTGAACAACTCAATGTTCGCCAGGACCGTTTCGAATCGCGCGCCGATCCGGATTTCTTCGTAGAGCTCCTTCGTGCTGCCGTCGATGGAAATTGTGAGCGAGGTGATCTGAGAGTCGATGATTTTGTCAATCGTCGCCTCGGTGAGAAGAGTTCCGTTCGTGACGACGCGCGAGTAGGGGACGCCGTACTGGCGGACGAGCATGAGGCGGTC
>DATLVW010000094.1:0-3417 GCA_035577085.1 Thermoanaerobaculia bacterium | reverse complement strand
TCGTCGACGTGCATCGGCAGGAGCGATGCGCGTGCAGCGATGACGAGAAGGATGGTCGCTATCGTGGGGAGTGGGGAGTGGGGGGTGGGGGGTGGGGGAGGTGAGGGTGGCAGTGTCGAGGGTGGGAGCTGTGACTGTTCGGCTGCTATTTGTGCCGTTGAAGGAGTGAGCGCTATAGATTGATCGCCTTTCGGTTTTCCGACCCCCCACTCCCCACCCCCCACACCCCGCAGTTGATCGCTTTTCGGTTCTCCGACCCCCGACCCCCGACTCCCGACTCCCTCGAACGCCCCCCACTCCCCACTCCCCGCGATAGCGACCATCCTTCTCGTCATCGCTGCACGCGCATCGCTCCTGCCGATGCACGTCGACGACGACCCGTGGCAGGTCTTCCGCTTCGATCTATTCGCCTCGCGCATCCTCGGGCCATTCAGCCGTTCACCGTTCGATCTACTGCTCACGGCAGCAGCCCTCCTGGCGATCGCGATGACGCTGACGCGCAAACGCGGTACGTCGATCGCGGCGCAGATCGCGCGCAGCATCGTCGCCGCCGCGGCCGCAGCCGGATACATGGCGCTCGTTCGCAACCTCGTCGACAACTCGCGCATCTCCACGATGCCGGACCACATCCTTCCCGTTTCCGCGGCGCAGGGCGTGCTGCTCGCGGCGCTGCTCCTCTTCGGTTTTGCCGTCGTACAGATCACGCGACACGAGTCTTCGCTCAAGGCCACTCTCATCGGCATCGGCATCATCGTCATCCCGATCATCGCCACGGCGGCGGCGCTCCCCTACATGCCCAAGCGCGCCTTTGTCTGGATCGCGGGCGCGATGGTCATCTCGCTCCTGCTGCACGCGCTCACGACCAACTTCACGCTCCGGACGTTTGGAAGCGCGTTGCTGATGGTGATGATCGTCTACATGCCGCTGCAGCTTTTCGAACGTTCCAGCGCGCGCCATTTCATCGCCGACACCTACGCGCCGCTCGTCGTCGGTGAGGCCGGCCAGTTGCGCGCCATGATCGAAGACACGCTGCACAATGAGTTTGCGACGACCGAGCTGAGCGCGATCCTGCCGGATGACTACCGGAAGATGAATCTCGAAGATCTCGCCTACGCGCTCTGGCTGCGTAGCGACCTGTCGAAATGGCGCGTGCCTGCCGTCATCGCCGTGCACGACATCTTCGATCACCCGCTCAGCCGCTTCGGCGTCGGACTGCCGCAATTCAGCGAGCGCCGTCCCGAGGCAGGGCGGGAGGTGCTGCAGATCGGCAGCCTGACGCGCGTTCTGCTGCATCACGACTTCGACCTCACCATCGGCGGGATCCCGATTGCCGAGGGGAGCGTGCATGTGGTGAATCCAGCGGACCCGGGTGCGACGACCTTCGCCGACGTCTATCGCGACTTCTTCGAGCCCTCGTTCAACGACACGGTCACGGGCCTGCGGCCGCAACGGGAGATCGTCGTCTACGATCGCGACGGAAACGCGCACGGCGCGACCACCGTTCGTCTGCCCCAGAGTCCGGCTTCTTACTTCGCCACGCTCAAGAGTGGCAACGGCGTCTGGATCGAGGAGAACGAAGGAGCGGGATCGGCGGTCTACGTTCGCCGCACCGATGACGCGCTCTACGCCTTCCCTTTGCAGGTGCCGACGCGCGGGCAGCAGGTGCGGCGCGCGGGCGGCGTCGCGATATGGGCCATCGCCTTCGTTCTCGCCGTGATCGTGATGCGGTCGCTGCCGGTGATCGCATCGGTCATCCGGCGTGCGCCGCGCAATCTCGACTTCCGCACGCGAACCTCTCTTTACCTGACCGCGGTCGTCATTCTGCCGCTGATCGTCTTCGTGCTTTTTGTCCGCGCGTATCTGGCGAACCGGCTGGAAGCGGAGTACCTCGACCGCGGACAGACCGCGCTCACCGCGGCAGAGCGGGTGATCGAGGACTACCTCGCGTCGACGACACCGACGTCGCATCCCGAAGAGGTTCTCAACGACGATGTGCTGAGCTGGCTGGCACGGGTCATCGGTCACGATCTGCACCTTTATCGCGACGACGCGCTGATCGCATCGAGCCGGCGCGATCTATTCGCGGCACGCGTCGAGTCGGAGCGCCTGCCCGGCGACGTCTACGCGAACATCGTCGTCGGCGGGAAGCAACTGGCCATACGCCATTCCGGCCCCGCCCAATTCATCGAGCTCTACTCGCCGGTCAATCTCGTGCACGGACAGAACTACACGATGGCGCTGCCGCTGATCGTTCAGGGCCGTCAGATCGAGGGGCAGGTCAACGATCTGGCCACGACGATTTACATGCTCCTGATCTTCATCGTCCTGGCAGCGATCTTCGTGGCCTACGTCGCCGCGGGCAGCGTCACGCGTCCGGTGCAGGCGCTGGTCGGCGGCGCGAGAGCCGTCGCGCGCGGCGACTTCGATCTCGATCTCCGCGTCCCCTCCGACCCCGACCTCGGCCTCCTCGTCACGACCTTCCGCGACATGGCCCAGTCGATCCGCCGGCAGCAGAACGATCTGCGCCATGAGCGCGACCGCCTGCAGACGTTGCTCGAAAACATCAACGCAGCGGTCGTCGTGCTCGACGGCGAGATGAACGTCTCGGCGACGAACGTCGGAGCGCGAAGACTCTTCGGCGACGAGGTGATCTTTCATGACGAGGTCCGCGAGTTCCTGACCGGGCATCGGCATCGACGCGCCGAGGCGAAAGAGATCGAGTTGACGGTGGACGGGAACGTCCGGACGTTTCGCGTATCGATCGTGCCGCTACCCGGCGGAGATGAAGAGATGCTCATCGCCGAAGACGTCACCGAGATCCTCCGCTCGAACCGGCTGGAAGCGTGGGGCGAGATGGCCCGGCAGGTCGCGCACGAGATCAAGAATCCGCTGACGCCAATTCAGTTGACCGCCGAGCATCTGCGCGCGGTTGCGGAGCATGACGATCCGAACCTGGCGAAGATCGTGATGACCGCAGTCGAAAACATTCTTCGCCAGGTCGTTACGCTGCGCGAGACGTCGAAAGAATTCAGCGATTACGCCTCGTCGCGAACGGTTCAGCGCAGGCCGCTCCGCTTACGGACGTTGCTCGAGGACATCGCCGCGAGCTACGCAGAAAGCGGCGAACGCGGCATCCGCTTTCACGCGGAGATCCAACCGTCCACTCCGGAGAACTTCTCAGGCGACGCCCGCCTGCTCCGCGGCGCGATCGCCAATCTCATCGAGAACGCGTTCCAGGCAGCGCCCGGCGGCCGCGTCCGGATGAACAGCTACGGCGTCGATTCCAGAGTGATCATCGCCGTCGACGACGATGGCCCGGGCGTCCCTCCCGAACTGCTGCCGAAGATCTTCGACCCCTACTTCTCCACCAAGTCCTCCGGCACCGGCCTCGGCCTTGCCATCACCCGCAAAGCAATC
>DATLVW010000093.1:0-5965 GCA_035577085.1 Thermoanaerobaculia bacterium | reverse complement strand
CTTCGATCTCCTGCTCGGTTGACTCAGGAAACTCTCGCAGGATGTTCTGCCGCAAGAGTGCCTCGGCTGCGTCGAACAGGTCGAAGGCGACTCGGAGGCCATAGGCAGGATCGTTCTCCGATGACATCGCTCAATTTTACGCGGTTACTGCGGAAAAGCCTTAACCACAGAGACACTGAGGACACAGAGCTAACCCCACTCTGTGACCTCTGTGTCTCTGTGGTTAAAAGGTGTTAGACATCAGCCCTTCCGCCAGCGCGTCCCGGCAGGCGTATCTTCCAGGAGGATCCCCCTGCCGAGCAGCTCGTCGCGGATCCGGTCGCTTTCGGCGAAGTTACGGGCTTTGCGCGCGGCGTTGCGAGCGGCGATGAGCGATTCGATCTCCGCGTCGAGGTTCTCGCGCTGCTTCGGAAAAAGATCGAACACCGGATCGATTTTCATCACCGCGGTCTTCAGCCCCTCGGCGTCGCCAGCGAGGATGCGGCCTTCGTCGATGGCGGTGTTGGCTTCGCGGATCAGCGTGAAGAGCGCGCCGAGGGCGCCGGCGGTGTTGAGGTCATCGTCCATGGCCGTCTCGAAATCGATGAGGAACTTGCCGATCAACTGATCCGCGGCGCCGTCGGAATGACGCGCGTCGTGCGCGGCCGAGCGCGACACTTCATCGACACGCAGCAGGAATGATTCGATCCGCGACAGTGCGTTCTTGGCGTCGTCGAGCGACTGCATCGTGAAGTTCAGTTTGGTGCGGTAGGGGACGGAGAGCAGCGCATACCGCAACGCCAGGAGGTCGTACCCCATCTCCTCGACCTCGGGCACCGTATAGATGTTGCCGAGCGACTTCGACATCTTCTGCTGATCGATGTTGAGGTGCTCGCCGTGAATCCAGTAGCGGACGAACGGCTTGCCGGTCGCACCTTCGCTCTGCGCGATCTCGTTTTCGTGGTGCGGAAAAATGAGGTCGACCGCGCCGGTGTGGATGTCGAAGGTCTCGCCGAGGAGATCCATCGACATCGCGGAGCACTCGAGGTGCCAGCCGGGGCGCCCTTCGCCGATCGGCGTCTGCCAGGCTGGCTCGTTGTCCTTCTTCGATTTCCAGAGAACGAAGTCGCGCGCTGACTCTTTCTCGTATTCGTCGGATTCGATGCGGCTGTATTCGCTCGACTGGTCGATCTCGACGCGCGAGAGCTTGCCGTAGCCGGGCAGTGACGAGACTTTGAAGTAGGTCGAGCCGTCGGCAACATACGTGTGGCCGCGCTCGGTCAACTGCTGGACGAGGGCCACCATCTGCGGGATGTATTCGGTCGCGCGCGGGTAGGCATCGGCGCGGCGGACACGCAACTTGGCCAGCGAATCGTGAAAGGACTCGATGTAGGGAGCGGTGTAGGTGGTCAGATCTTTTCCGGCGGCCGCGGCATTGCGGATGATCTTGTCCTCGACGTCGGTGATGTTCATGATCTGCTTCACGCGCAGGCCGCGGAACTCGAGGTAGCGCCGCAGCAGATCGCCCCAGAGGAACGTGCGCATGTTGCCGATGTGCAGGTGGTTGTAGACGGTGGGCCCGCACGAGTACATGCGCACTTCGCCGGGAACGAGCGGCTCGAAGGTCTCTTTCTCGCGCGTGAGCGTGTTGAAAAGCTTCAGATCGGACATGGGAGGGGGATTATAAGGATGAAGGGGACTTGAGAGAGACAAGCGACAAGAGATTAGAGATCAGGGCCTTACGCTCCTGATCTCTGATCTCTGATTGCAAGTTCATCCTTCATCCTTCATCGTTCATCCATCAAGCCCATGCTCTCCCGCGACGACTTCGCCAAACGCTTCTCCCGCAATGCCATCATCGGCATGGTGCATGTCGGTGCGTTGCCGGGAGCGCCGCGGTTCGGCGGGTCGATGGACGCGGTGATCGACGCGGCCATGCGCGACGCGCGGGCGTTGTGCGAGGGCGGCTGCGATGCAATCGCGTTCGAGAATTTCGGCGACCGGCCGTTCTTCAAAGGGCGCGTGCCTGCGGAGACCATCGCGGGACTGACGCGCGTCATCACCGAAGTGATTGCGGAGGTGAAACTCCCGTTCGGCGTGAACGTGCTTCGGAACGATGCGTTGTCGGCGATCGCCATTGCGGCTGCTACCGGCGCGGCGTTCATTCGCGTCAACATCCATACGGGAACGATGCTGACCGATCAGGGGATCATCGAAGGACGTGCCGCCGAGTCGCTGCGATTGCGTGCGGCGATTGCGCCGGAGTTGCTGCTCTTCGCCGATCACATGGTCAAACACGCCGTCCCGCTCGCAGCAGTCGACGAGGTCCAAGCGGCCAAAGACCTGCGGCACCGCGGCCTCGCGGACGGCATCATCATCAGCGGGTCGGAGACCGGCGCTGAAGCGGATCGCGGCAGCTTCGCACGCGTGCGTGACGCGCTGCCGGACGCGCCGATTCTCATCGGCAGCGGGCTGACAGAGCAGAACGCGTCAGCGTTTGGCACTGCGGATGCCGCGATCGCCGGCACCTCGATCAAAATCGACGGACGCCTCGAAGCGCCCGTCGATTCCGATCGTGTGGCGCGGCTTGTGGCCGCGTTCAAACGCTCCGTCAGCTAGCCGGTGTGCGGCGCGGTCGCCACGCTGCACGCCGGCTGGTCTAGACGACGCGCCGGCCCGTGATGAGCTGAATGATCAGCACAATCACAGCGATGACGAGCAGCAGATGGATGAGACCACCGCCGATGTGCATCGCAAAGCCACCGAGCCAGAGGATGACGAGGATCACGATGATGAGCCAAAGTAAGTTTCCCATGCGGCTCAGCAATAGCCACTACCGTGCCAGCGCGGTGACGCCGGCGTTTATGGACGCCAGAATCGATGGTTCGATCCTCCGGGATGGCCAGCACTCCTTACGGACTCTTGAGCTCCACAATGATGGCGTGGAGGGTGGTCTTGCCGATGTTTTCGGTGCGGTGGGTTCTGGGTTCCCGATAGAGGATGTCGCCGGCTTTGAATACGACATCCTCGCTCTTGCCGTCAGGGGTGGTAATGCGCAGCGTGCCCCCCGTCACGACGTACACGACGAAGGCGGGGTGGAAGTGCCAATCCTCCTTGTCGCCTGGCTCGCTCATGAAGTCCAGAACCCGCACATGCTCATTCTCAAGCTTCACCTTAACCACCTTCGGCGTCACGGTAGCTGCGTCCTGCGCAGTCGTTTTCATCAATGTCCTCCTTGAATCCAGTGGGGTCAGTACACAACAACCGAGGGTCAGGGCAGCGCCCGTCGCAGCGATCAGCTGCAAGGCCTCGCGGCGGTTTGGCGTGGATGGCCGCAAGCAGGTAATCGTCATGGGCGCAGTATCGCCGTTGCTGAACAGGCACGCTTCGTTTATCATCAAAGTATGGATGTAGGTGACGCCTCACTCTCTGGAATCGCCGCTGCCATCGCTGAACCAGCGCGTGCCCGCATGCTCTGCTGCCTGATGGATGGTCACGCGCGGACGAGCACGGAGCTTGCGACCGTGGCGGAGGTGAGCCCATCGACAGCAAGCGTCCACCTGGCTCGACTCAAGGAGCAGCACCTCGTGAACGTGCTCGCGCAAGGCAAACATCGTTACTACAGTCTGGCGGGAGCCAGCGTCGCCGCCGCGCTGGAAGCGTTGATGGTCGTCGCGGGTGGATCGCGCGACCGCTTTGTGCCGAATACCCCGCCTCGTCTGCGCGCGGCACGCACTTGCTACGATCACCTGGCAGGCGCGGTCGCCGTCTTACTCCACGATCGCTTCAAAGAGCGAGGGTGGCTGGAAGACTCGCCAGCGGGTGATGGCGACTACGATCTCTCCGAGGTCGGAGCGAAGGCGATCGAGTCCCTCGGCGTCGACGTCAACGCTGTCCGCGCGATGCGCCGCCGTTTCGCCTGTTCGTGCGTCGACTGGAGCGAGCGCCGCCCCCACCTCGCCGGTGCCCTCGGCGCCGCCCTTCTGAACCTGGCGTTGAAGCGCAAGTGGGTCATCCGGGATCTCGACAGCCGCGCCCTGAGCGTTACGCGGATAGGCGTTCGCGAAATGGGCACGCGATTCGGCGTTCAGCTGAACAGTACTGATCACCACCGAGGCACAGAGAGCACAGAGATCATCACTGCAACTCGGTGATCTCTGTGTCTCTGTGGTTCACGGTTTTGACAAGTTACTCGGAGTCGAACGAAACATTTCCGTCCGCCGTTCGCCGCGCCGTCGGCGCATACGCGCCGAGCAACTCGCGCCGCCACCACGCTCCGGTACGTGCCCGTTCTTCGCGCGTCGTGAACCAGTATTGCCACGCCACGGCGCGAACGGCGATCGGCGGTTTGTTTGCGAATGGATTCTTTGCAAACAACTGCAGCACAGGCTCCGAATTCTCCATCAGTCTCACTTCGGTGTTGAGGACCCATTGATTGTCCTGCACCGACCCGAGGGACGCGAACCAGAGATTCCACTCGAAGCGCGGTTGGTAGGGCGCGTAGATTCCGGGCCGCGCGCGCACATCCTGCGGCTTATAGCGGAATGGGTAGGCGACCCAGTTCACGCCGTCGCTGGTTCCCTGGAACTCGATCTCGATGCGTTGCCGCGTCATGACTGCGAAGAGGCCGTAGCGATTGGCGATGCGGAAAGGATCGAGCAGCGTGACGGTTGGAAAGGACGGAATCATGAAGCTGGCGATCGTCGTGAGGAAAATCGTCGTCAACACGAATGCCGCGACGAGCGAAGGCTTGTTTTTCTGCGGCACAGGTGCAGGTCCGCGAAGGATCGAGTCATCGAGCAGCAGCACGCCGGCGCAGAGGACGAGATAGTTGAGGAACGCGTAGTTGGCAGTGAGGATGATGCTGATCTGCAGCGGGGTGACGATGAGAAAGGCGATGCTGCGGCAGAGCGAGCCCTTGCGCGGCGCGAACAAGAGCCAGACTACGAACAACTCGACGAAGAGCGTGAGCCCGGCCGAGAAGGCATGGAACGAGTGCGGCCACTGCTGGACGTACCAGCCGATCCACGATGGCAGCGGACCGTTTTCGTAGTACTTGTCCATTGCCGTCAGGTTGCGCCACTGCTCGTCGCCGCTGAGGAGCTTGACCAGCCCTGATTCGAAGTAGATGCGGAACCACTCCCACTGCAGCAGGAAGACCGCGGCGCGTGACGGCGGCTGATCGATCCCCATGCGCGGCCGGATTCCGCGCGGCGCGAGGAAGATCGAGAGAAACGCGGCTTCGAGCAGCATTCCATCCGACTGGTATCCGGCAAAGTCTTGCGCGGCCCCGATGAACGAGAGGAAGCAGATGCCGGCCACAGCGATCGATAGCCGCGGCCAGAGATTGAGGATGATGGCGACGGAGGCGGCGAGGCCAGCCCAGACGATCGCGCTCAGCATCCCGTCGCCCGCGCTGAACCAGAGCAGCGTCGGCGCGAACCAGTAGCCTTTGAGGCCGAGCGCGCGATGCACGGCGCCGAGGTAATCGCTCGCGGGGAGGATGCCGCGCGGTCCGATCAGGCCGTGAATCTGGAAGTAGAGCGAGTAGAACGCGGAGAAGAAGATCGCGCCGAGACAGCGGAGCCAGATCCAGCGGGCGCGAACGAATGACGGCGAGACGGAGGGCGCAAACCACCGCTCCAGGATCGGCGGCTTCATCGGCTCCGATGTGTATTCTTCGAACATCATCGTCGGTAGATGCGCAAGCCAGGCTCGCTCCAGATTAAGTGAAAACGCTGCGCCTCCGCGCCATGGTGAACGCGCCACCACCAGGTTGATTGCAACTCCTGAGTCTTGCCGGTGATCGCATTCGCCGAGGCGACGCCGAACTTCGGATTGTCGAGGATCAGATAGCGGATGCCGTTGGTGTCGCAATAGCGGGCCAGCGACGTTTCCGCGCGGCTGAGTAGCGCTTCGTGCGCGCGCTCGAACGTGCGTGCATCGGGCATGGTTCCGAAGTTGTCGAGGACGACGGGATGTTTTC
>DATLVW010000092.1:0-8957 GCA_035577085.1 Thermoanaerobaculia bacterium | reverse complement strand
AACTCGTCGACGCCGGCTCGTCCGACCTCGTACGCACGATGCTCGATCTCTATCAGTCACAGGTGCTGGCTTTCTACGATCCACTGACTCACACCTATTTCGCGCTCGATCAGATGCCGGCGGCCGCCGGTGGGCTCCTGGACAACGAAATGATGCGTGAGTCGGTCGTGATTCATGAGTTGACGCACGCCCTCCAGGATCAGCGCTTCCGCGCCGGCGCGCGCGACCTTGCGCTGCAGAAGGACACGGACGGCAGCCCGGCACTGCACGCGCTGATGGAAGGCGAGGCCACGTTCGTCATGCTCGACTATGTGCTCGATCGCGCCGGGCAGAAAATGAGTGACGTGATGGGCAGTCCCGAGGCGTTGGAGCTGCTCACGTCGTCAATGAATGCCGGGGATGCCTCGATCGATCCCGGCACGCCAAAGTATTTTGCCGAGTCGCTGAAGTTTCCCTATGCGGAAGGGCTGAAGCTCGTGATCGAAGGCTACCGGCGCGGCGGCTGGAAGATGATCGACAGCATGGATGAGAATCCGCCGCGGTCTACTCGCGAGGTGCTGCACCCCTCGGAGTACTTCACGCGTCTGGCCGGGTCTGCCGCCTCGCCGCCTGCTTTCGATGACAAGTCCTCGCTTCCCGGCGCTCTGACCGTCGAACATCTAGGCGAATTTCACTGGCGCTTCCTCGTCGGTGAGGCCGGCGCCGGATGGGTCGATGATCGGGTCACCGTCACCCAGAATCTGCATTGCGACACGACGGTCCTCGTCGATACGCAATGGCAGGATGTTGCGCACGCGCGAGCCTTCCGCGACGCCTACGACGCTTTCCTGCGCAAACGGGGACTCGATCCTCAAGTGGCGGTCGACGGCTCGCACGTGAAAGCCGCGTACGGAGCCGACGACAAGTTGATGGAGTCGTTCCTACGATGAATGTCGACTACGAAAACCTCGAGAACGACATTGCCAACGGATCGTTCCGCGAGACGCTGCGGGAAGAGCTGATCTTGGGCTTCCGGCAGCTTCATCAGTCAGGCGAGCGCTTGCCGTTGGCGTCGTACCTCTCCGCGCAGATCGCCGAAGTGGTGAATCGCGGTGCGGCGGAACCGATCGGCAGCGATCTGGCCTTTCATCTCTACCAGGAGATTCTGGCCGCCGTTGAAGCCGCCCGCGACCAGGTGATGGGGGAGCCGATCCCGCCGTCATAGAATCGCGCTCTGATGCCGCCGAAACGCCCAACCCTCTTCCTCGTCGACGGTTCCAACAACGTCTACCGCTCCTACTTTGCGATCCGCAACCTGACGAACTCGGCGGGTCTGGCCACGAACGCGGTTTACGGTTTCACGCAGACGCTCAAAAAGCTGTTGAAGGACTTCGAGCCTGATTGCATCGCCGTTGCCTTCGACATCAGCGGCGCGAAAACACGCCACGAGGCCTTTGCCGACTACAAGAAAGACCGCCGGCCGATGCCCGACGATCTGGCCATCCAGTTGCCGCTCGTCAACGAAGTGCTCGAGGGCTTCGGGATTCCCGTGATCGGTGTCCAGGACTGGGAGGCGGACGATCTTCTCGGCACGCTTGCCTGCGTCGCACGCGACCGCGGGTACGACGTCGTTCTTGCCACCTCGGACAAAGACTTCTTCCAGCTCGTCGGCAACGGCATCAAGCTGTTCCACACCGGGCGCGAAGTCCTTTATGACGCGAATGGAGTGGCTGGCGCATTTGGACTGCCGCCCGAGAAGGTCGTCGACGTCATGGCCATCTGGGGCGACGCCATCGATAACATCCCCGGCGTTCCAGGCATCGGCGAGAAGGGTGCGAAAGCGCTGATCACGGAGTTCGGCTCGCTCGAAGGCGTTTACGAGAATCTCGACAAGCTAAAACCGGCGCAACGCAAGAAGCTCGAAGAGAGCCGCGACAAAGCGTTCATGTCGCGCGAGCTCGCCCGCATCAAGTGCGACCTGCCCGTCGACGACATCGACTTCGAGAAGCTCAAACGGCAGGAGCCTGACCGTGCAAAGCTGCACGACGTCTTCTCGCGTCTCGAGTTCGCCTCGCTGATGCAGGAGTTTCTGCCGCAGGCGCCAGCAGTTGAGCGCGAGTACCGCATCGCAGCGAACGCCGCCGAGGTGCGCGATTTCATCGCGGGCGCCACCGAAGTAGCGGTCTGGTTCGAGTCGGTCACGGCGGAGGGTCACGATGATCTGCTGGCGGCGTCGCTGTCGGCGAAGCAGGCGGAATCGCTGATCGTCCCAATCGCAAGCTCGGCCGGCGGGAGTCCAGAGCTTCGCGAGGCCTTGCAGGAAATGCTTCGCTCCGACCGTCTCTTCGTCGCGCACGACATCAAGCTGCAGTTGCGCCGTCTGGCCGCGAACCACTGGCCGCTACCCACACGCATCGCCGACACGATGATCATGTCGTACGTCATCAATCCCGGCCTCCCGAGCCACGCCCTCGGCAACGTCGCGCGCGACCGGCTGAAACAGGACGTCGAGTCGCGCAAAGATGTTGTCGATACCGCGCCGCTCTTCGCGCTCGATCACGAGATCGGTTCCACTGCCCTTTCTTCCTACCAGCAATACCTCGGCGAAAAGTCCGATGTGGCGATGGCGCTGAAAGAGATGCTTGCTCCCGAACTGGGCCGCGAGCCCGCCCTCATCGATATCTACGACCGCATCGAAATGCCGCTCGTTCCGGTGCTGCAGCGGATGGAAGCGCGCGGGATCAAGATCGACACCGCTCTGCTGCGGGAGTCGTCCAACAACATGGCGCAGCAGCTCGCAAAACTCGAGACGGAGATCTACGCCGAAGCGGGGATCGAGTTCAACATCAACTCGCCGCAACAACTTGGTCAGATTCTGTTCGAGAAGCTGCAGTACCCGGTCTCGAAGAAGACGAAGGGAACGAAGGCATTCTCGACCTCGGTCGACGTCCTGCAGGAGTTGGCGAGTCACGGCTTCGCGGTGCCGCGCCTGATCCTGTCGCATCGCGAACTGCACAAGCTCAAGTCGACTTACATCGATGCGCTTCCGCAACTCGTTGCCGCGGACGGCCGCGTGCACACGTCGTTCAACCAAGCCGTTGCCGCGACCGGGCGACTGTCATCGTCGGATCCGAACCTTCAGAACATTCCGATCCGCACCGAGCTGGGACGCGAGATCCGAAAAGCGTTCATCGCCGAGGAAGGGAACGTGTTGCTCGCGGCCGACTACTCGCAGGTCGAGCTGCGCATCCTCGCGCACATCTCGCAGGACCCCGATCTGATCGAGACGTTTCAACGCGGCGCAGACATCCATCGCGCCACCGCGTCGAAGATGTTCAACGTGCCGGAGGATCAGCTTACGCACGATCAGCGCCGCGCCGCGAAGACGATCAACTTCGGCGTGCTTTACGGCATGTCCGCCTTCCGTCTGTCGAATGAGCTCAACATCCCGACCAGCCAGGCGAAGGACTTCATCGACGCCTACTTCGGCCGTTATCCGAAGATTCAGGAGTACCTCGACCGGACGCTCGAGGAGGCGCGGCGCAGCGGCAAAGTGACTACGCTGTTTGGGCGTGTCCGCTACATCCCCGAGATCCACAACAAGTCATTCACGGTGCGCGGCAACGCTGAACGGATGGCCACGAACGCGCCGATTCAGGGAACGGCCGCGGACATCCTGAAGTTGGCGATGATCGCGTTGGACGAGCGGCTGGAGAAGGCGGCGCAAATGCTTTTGACGGTTCACGACGAGATCGTGATCGAAGTGCCGGAGACGCGCGCCGCCGACGTGGCGGGGATCGTGAAAGAGACGATGGAGAACATCTTCCCGCTCGCGGTGCCGCTCAAAGTCGACGCGCACTACGGGCGGAGCTGGTTCGACGCGAAGGAGTAATGGGGCTCGCTCGGAGGAAATGGCTCGCCGCGCTGATCGTTTTCCTGGCCGCTTGTAATCGCCCGCCGACGAACCAGGCTCGGCCGGCCGCAAGCGGTCCGAAGATCCACGCGGTCATCGTCACGATCCAGACGACGATGCCGCCGTCGCCGAAAACGTGGATGCACACGATCGTCATCGCCAACGATCGCGCCCGAAGCAGCGACGAAGTCGACGAATGGCGACTCTTCGATTTCAAAGAAAAGAGCGTGACGTTCGTCGATGACCTGTCCAAGACCTATCGGAAGGTTTCCTTCGCGGATGTCGAAGCCGCGCATCGCGCGTCCCTTTCGCAGCCGGCACCGGAAGGAATGCCGCGCGCGCAATTCGTCCTCGGAAATGCGCAGAAGACGCTTCAGGGTGTGGTGGCAAAGCAGTCGACGATCCGCATCGGCGCCTACCAACGCGAGCTCTGGATCGCATCGCATCCACTCATTCCGCTAGGTCTCTTCGCCATCATGCAAGCCAGCGAGCCGGTGTCATCGCCGCTCGCCGGCGTGATGCGCCAAGCGGACGAGGTGCTGATCGAGATCAAAGGTTTCCCCATGTCCGACCACGCCGAGTTGCCGTACGAGAAGAGGAAACTCGTCGTCGACAACGAAGTGGTGAAGATCGAGAAGGGCGAGGTTGCGGCGTCGTGGCTGAAGGTGGATGGCACGTATCGGGAAGTGAAGGTGCGTCCGGACACGGCAAAGTCGCATCCGGAGACGAAGTAGGTGTTAACGCATCTTTGATGCGGACTTTTGCGAAGCACACACTCCGTTTCGTAAGCGTAAGATTGAGAACACGATGACAGTCACGATCGACCTTCCCGAGGATATTTCGGCTGCTCTCGGAGGGCGGTGGGCGTCCCTCGGCGTTCGCTGGAAGCCATCGCCGTTGAGGCCTATCGCACGGCGCGCTCACCGAAAGCCAGATTCGCCGCTTGCTTGGATTCGAAACCCGCTTCCAGGTGCACGCCCTGCTCAAGGAGCATCAGGTCCCGCTTCGTTACTCGGCAGCGGATCTCGAAGAAGATATATCGGCGCATCGCCAGCTAGGAATTCTGCCTGGTCGATGATCGTGGTCGCCGATAGCGGCCCGCCGCATACCGTTTCAATCCAAGCCGAAGACCTCGCGGTCCACTGATTCCCATGGCTCGCTGCTTTCGGGCGACTCATGGTGTGGCTCTGAGCCGCTCCTTGAGCTCTCGCACCAGCTCATCGGAAACTGGGGGAAGGTCTGTCTCGCTCATGGCTAAGAGATTGTAAACTGGCCAGTTGTTGACTCACGTTGGATGTCTGCGTCGTGTCTATACTCGTCCACATCCGAGTAGCGATACAATCGGGACATGAGAACCGTGCAAATGACACTGGACGAGGAGCTGGTGACGCAGGTGGATCGCGCTGCCCGCCGGTTGAAGACGACTCGCTCGGCATTCACGCGTGAAGCGCTTCGCGAGGCTCTCAAGCGCGTTACGACACTGCAGCGCGAAGCAAAGCATCGACGCGGCTACGAGGAACACCCGGTGAAACCAGACGAGTTCGGCGACTGGGAAGCCGAGCAGGTGTGGCCGGAATGAAGCGGGGTGAAGTCCGCTGGTATCGTTTTCAAAATCCGGATAAGCGCCGTCCCGTCGTCGTCCTCACGCGAGATGCGATGCTGGACTATCTAAGCGAAGTGACGATCGTTCCAATCACGAGCACCGTTCGTGACATCCCATCGGAGGTCATCCTCGGACCGGAAGACGGCATGCCGCGCCGTTGTGCGATCAACCTCGATCATGTCCAGACAGTTTCGAAGGGCCGACTGGGTGGGATCGTTGCCACCTTGCCGTCGGCTCGCATGATCGAAGTTCGTGACGCACTTCTGTTCGCGCTCGGGTACTGACGTCGAAAAACTGAACGTGCCGACTTTTGGTTGAAAGCCGGCTTCGCTGCGGGAGCCATTCACAACACCTTCCGCACATCCCCCATCCTCTTCGTGACGCCCTCGCGATCCATCCACTCCAACAGCGGAATGGCGATCTTGCGCGAGAGGCCGAAGAACTCTTTGAACTGACCGACGTCGATCGTGTCGCCGGAACGTGTGCTGATGCGCTCGCGCGCGGCGGCTAACGCGTCGCGATGCACGTAGATCCCCTCCGCGAGGCGGACGAGGTTGCCCTGCTTGACCAGGAATCCGATCACCCCTTCGATCACGCGCGCCTTCTGCGTCCGCTCGTTGATCAGCTCCGACACCGGTGGGGGTGCCAGACCGGCTTCGGCGAATCGTCCCTCGATCATCCTCGCCAGCTCCCCTTCCGCGCCACCCAGGGTCTTGGAGCGGCCGGGGATGTCGAGGGCGTCGCCCGCAATCGCTACGATTTTTTCCCGCGCCAGATCCTGCAGCAGGAAGTTGATCATCGCGGCATCCGCGCCGCGCGGCAGGAGCTTCTGCACGAACTCGCTCTTGGGCACGTTGAGCGCCATCCGATTCTCTTCGAAGTAATTGCGAAGAAAGTCCATCGCCCGGCGCCGAAAGTCGGTGATGACGTCCTGATGAATCCAGCGCCGTTCCCCGCTGTCGGCGAGATGCGGAACGTTCTTCAGCTCCTTTGCCAGCGTCTCAACGCGAATTCCGGTGCGAGCCTGCACCTCATGCATCGAAAGGCCGCGCAGTCCTTCGAGTTTCGCCATCAGCTCGACGCGCTCCTGCAGCGTGCCGGTCGCGAGAACGTCGAGCAGACCGGCGCGCGTGTTGCGGCTCAGCTTGGGCAAGTGCGTGTCGAGAATCACTCCGCCGCCGATCGTAATCGCTGGTGAATAGCGGCGGATGACGAACCGGTCTCCGGCCACGGCGACGACTGGCGATTCGAGACGGATCTGGACGTAGGCGCCCGTTCCCGGCTTGAGATCGGCCGTCTCATCGATGAAGCGAATGCTGCCAAGGAGCTCCGCAGAAAGGTGATGGAAGCGGATGCGGGTCTGGTCTTTGAGCGGCTTTGCGCCGCCGAACGAGGCCGGCAGGAGATCGAGGCGCGCGGTAATGATCTGCGAGGGACGGAGCGTGCCCGGCGTGACCAACTGCTGGCCGCGGTGAAGCTCCGGCAAATCGATATCGGGCAGGTTGACGGATGTCCGCTCTCCGGCCGAAGCTGAATCGCGCGATTCGCCGTGTACCTGAATGTTGCGGGCGCGGCTGCGTTTGCCTCCCGGCAGGACTTCGACGTCGCTGTCGACATGAAGGCGCCCGGCGAACGTCGTGCCGGTGATCACCGAGCCGAAGCCTTTCATCGTGAACACGCGATCGATCGGCAACCGAAACACCCTTGTCGATGCATCGCGGTCCTCAACCTCGGCGACCGAAGCAACGATCGCGTGCCGCAGATCGTCGAGACCTGCGCGGGTCACGCTGCTCACCGGGACGATCGGCTTCCCGGCGAGGAAGCTTCCGGCCACCATCTCTTCGATCTCCATTCGCACGAGATCGAGGATGTCGTCCTCGACCAAATCGCGCTTCGTGATCGCAATGACGCCGGTCTTGATGTCGAGCAGCCGGCAGATGGCGAAGTGCTCGCGTGTCTGCGGCTTGATCGATTCGTCCGCCGCGACGACGAGCAGCGCGCTGTCGATGCCGCCGATGCCCGCGAGCATGTTCTTGACGAAGCGCTCGTGACCGGGAACGTCGATGAATCCGATCTGGTAGTCGTCGGTGAACCAGCTCGCAAATCCGAGGTCGATGGTGATGCCGCGGCGCTTCTCTTCGGGAAGGCGGTCGGTGTCGGTACCGGTCAGAGCAAGCACGAGAGCCGTCTTGCCGTGATCGATGTGGCCGGCCGTGCCGACGACACGTTTCTTGCGGGACATGAGCCGAGTGTATCCGAGCAATGCTGGCACGCGAACGGCGTGTGCGAGTGACGAAGCCCGAAACCTGGAAGGGCCCGGCCACGTATGATTGACCGAACGGTCGTTCTGTACTACAATAATTGCCGTTCCGAAAGTGTTGGTTATGTCTCAGCAACTAAGAGGTTTGTCACGTTGCTGTTACATTGAGAAATTTTTCACAAGGTCGTGCGATAATCAGTTTCGCCGTTCGAACTTTGACAAGTTTACTGGATGATGTGGGGCGGATTAGCTTTCCGTTTCAACCGCCCGCCTCTCGATTTACCGCTTGAATTCTTCTTTGAATCTTACCGATCCAGCAACATCTCTCCCCTGAGCGTTCGACCCACTCACATCCAGTAGATCTTCCCCGGCCCCGTCTAAAAAGCGGGGCCGGTTCTTTTTGTAAACGGTTACGTGGAGGGTTGCCTGGTCGCTGAGCCAGGTTGCTGACCTTCCGGGGAGCTCAACAGCTCAGTACCCCAACAATCAACCTCAAACCACCAGCTCAGCCAACGCCTGCTCGACCAGCATCCTCGCGTCGGCGTTCACGTTGAGCCAGCGGATTGCGGCGGTTGTGGCGTCCGCGGCGGCGAGGAGCCGCTCGTGCTCGATCGAGAGCGGCAGCCGGCCTGCTACGGCGTCGCAAAGAACCTTTCCGAGCAATGCCACGGCATCGCTGACCTCGTCCTGTGATGCGATGAGCGAGGCCAGGCCGAGGAGAGCCGCGCTGTCGCGATTGTCGGAAAAGCGCGTCAGGGCTGCGGCGATCGACGCGGCCAGGGCGTCGTTCTCTTCGGGCTCGCCGCCGACGAAGATCATCTGGCAGCGCGAGCGGATCGTCGGCAGCAGGAGATCCGGCGATCGCGTCAGGAGGATGAAGGTCGTATCGCGGGCCGGCTCTTCGAGCGTCTTGAGGAGCGAGTTCGAGCCGCCTACACTGATGGCGTGCGCGGGATCGATGATGAAGATCTTGTTGCGGCCCTCGAACGGACGCAGCGAGGCGGCGGCAACGATCTCGCGGATCTGCTCGACGCTGATCATCTTCCGCTCGCCGGCGACCTCGATGAAGTGAACGTCCGGATGGATCCTCCGCTCGATCCGCTGGCAGGCCGTGCAATCGTCGCCCTGCGTCTCGTTCAGACA
This sequence comes from Thermoanaerobaculia bacterium, assembly GCA_035577085.1. GTDB lineage: Bacteria > Acidobacteriota > Thermoanaerobaculia > Gp7-AA8 > Gp7-AA8 > JADGNZ01. The sequence continues at coordinate 59 of DATLVW010000092.1, read as the reverse complement.
GTTGAGCGTCTTCGCGATTCCGACGGAGACATCCCGCAGCGCCTGTGCCGACGGTCCGT
>DATLVW010000091.1:0-7186 GCA_035577085.1 Thermoanaerobaculia bacterium | reverse complement strand
GGGGAGTGGGGAGTGGGATTGCGAGCCCGCGATGCCCAAAATCCGACGCCCAACTCCCCACCCACTCCCCATTCCCCACCCCCCACTACCTACACCACGCTCCCCGCACCCGATGCTACACTCCCGATCACAGGCCACAGGGAGGTGTGTCATGCGTCACATTTTCGGGGCGTTTCTTGCGCTCGTTCTCGTTGCTCTGCCAGCCCTCGCGGTCGATGCCGGCCACGCGGAAGGCGCTCTCGTCATCGATGGTGTGAAGTATCAGCTCAACTTTGCGTATGCGATCGCGAAGCAGAAGAACCAGCTCACCGACCGCAACGAAATGACCCGCATCATCCTCACGGACCGCGCCCTTCCCGACGGCACCAAGCTCACGGACCTCGACAACACGCTTCCCGGCGATCTGAACGGCGTGATCATCTGCGTCGATAAACAGGGGCGCGTCGGACACGTTGCCGTCCAGCATCCGACCGGCAACTACGATGGCGGCTACTTCGAAGGGATCCCCGACTACGAGTACAAACCTCACAAAGGCGACTCGGGCACGATCGGCGGATCCGTCTCCTCGCTCCGCGTGAAGACGAACACGATGTCGTTTTCATACGACGCGACGTTCGTGGCCGCGCTGAAGTAGGAGTGCGGTCGTCTCGACCGCGGGCACTCAGGCGTCTCGCCTGAGTGCTGTCGGGCTGCAGCCTGCATCTGTTGACCGTGAATACCGCCGCAGGTTTTCTAACGTCCCCACCGTTGTACACTTCGCCCGTCCATGGCCCTCTTTTCTTCTGCCGTCAGCGAGGCGCTGAAGAGTCTCGCTGCGAAGACCTACGCGACGCAGGAAGACCGCGACGTGCTGCTCGGCCGCGTCGAAGCGGCGGACGGCGTGCGCGCCCGCGACGTCATGTGGATGCTGTTCCGTCCCGACCGCGCGCTCCGCGACTCGGCCGTGCGCGTGCTCATGCGCATTCGCGATGCGGAGACGCTCGACCAATTCCTCGCCGAGTCCAAAGGCAAGCCCGATCAGGCGTTGCGCGCGGCCGCGGTATCTCTTTTCTCGCTCGGGCTGACCGGACTCGATGCCCGTTTCGCGCAGCTCCTTGCTCCGCCGGCGAAGGAGACGAAAGAGTGGCGCGAGCTGCAGGAGGCGACGCGCCGTCTTCTCGCCGAAGCGCCCGTCACGCGGCAGATCGAACCGCTGCTCTGGCAACTCGCTACCACCGGCCCCGCCGACGAGCGGATGCCGTTTCTCAACAAACTCTCGGCCAACGAATTCGATGACAACGCCATCAAGCGCTGGCGCCGTTTCGCTGCCGAGCCCGAACATGCAGTCCGCGACAAAGCCATCGAGATTCTCGCGACCCGCGCGCCGCAGCAATCGCTCGACCTGCTGATCGAGGCTCTTCCCAACTCCGGCTACGGACTACAACAGATCATCGTCGAGGCGATTACGCGCGCGGCGGCAGGGCAGGGCGCCGCATTCGCGGACAAGATCCTTCCCGGACTCGCCTCCGGCGATGCCGCGACGCGCACATCCATCCTGAAAATCCTCCTCGGCATCGGCGATCCCGCGGGCGTGATCAAGCGCTACATCCGCTTTTCGAGCAGTCTGGCGGGCTTCGTTCGCGACCGCACGCTCGAGTCGCTGCGCGAATTCGGTAGTGCGCTTGTCGAGCCTGTCATCGAGCTGCTCCATGATGCCGATCCCGATACCCGCTCCGGAGCCATGGCAGTCGCTGGCGTTTTCGAGGATGTCCGCATCGTGCCTGCCACGATCGAATTGCTGCGCGATGCGGACTGGTGGATCCGCATCTCCGCCGCCGACACCCTCGGCCGCCTCAAAGATCCGCGCGCCGTGGAAGGTCTGGTCAGTGTTCTCGGCGATCCCGACGTGAAGTGGGCGGCGGTCGAGGCGCTCGGACGCATCGCCGATCCGCGCGCATTGCCGGCCCTCGGCAAGATGCTGGCCGATCCCTCGCCGGACGTGCGCATCGAAGTGATGCTCGCACTCAAGAACTTCAAGCATCCGCAGGTGCTCAACGCAGTCACGAGTATCGCCAAGAGCGATCCCGACCGCGGCGTGCGCACCCAGGCAGTCGAGATCCTCGATGAGATGGCATCGCTCGACCGTACGTCGCAGGAACAGGTCGACGCCATTCGGAAGACTGCCCTGGCCGTCTCCGGCTCGCAGGGCGAGCCGAAACTCAACACCATGTTGATCGCCACGCGCAATCAGGGCGCGTCCGACTTTCATCTCGCTGTCGGGCAGCCTCCGATCGTCCGGCTCTCGGCCGACCTGTTGCGCGCGCAGGGCGAGCCCTTCACCTCGGAGCAGACGGCGTCGATGCTGAAGGAAGTGCTGACCGAAAAGCAGTGGACGGCGCTGGAGACCTTGCACCAGGTGGACTTCTGCTACGTCGTTCCGCAGGGTGGACGTTACCGCGCCAACGTCTTCTTCGATCATCGCGGTTACAACGCCGTCTTCCGGGTGATTCCGGATCAGCCGCCGACCATCGTCGATCTCGGACTGCCGTTGCATCTCGCGGAGATCTCCGACTATCACCAGGGCCTCGTGCTCATCTGCGGTCCGTCCGGGTCGGGAAAGTCGACGACCCTGGCCGCTCTCGTCAATCTCTTCAACGAGACGCGCAAGGATCACGTCCTGACGATGGAGGATCCGGTCGAGTTCGTGCATCCGTTCAAGAACTGTCTCGTCAACCAGCGCGAGGTCGGTACGCACACCGATTCGTTCGCGCGTGCGTTGCGCGCGGCGTTGCGCGAAGATCCCGATGTGATCGTGATCGGCGAGCTGCGCGACAACGAGTCGATCTCGCTCGCACTCACTGCCGCCGAGACCGGCCACATCGTCCTCGGCACCCTCAACTCGACGAGCGCACCCAAAGCGATCGACCGCATCCTCTCCAGTTTTCCCGCCGACGAGCAGCCGCAGATTCGCGCATCGCTCTCCGAGTCGCTCAAGTACTGCATTGCGCAACGCCTGCTGCCGGGGAAGGAAGCGCGAAAACAGGTCGCCGCCTTCGAGATCCTCAAAGGGACGGGCAACATCGGAACGATGATTCGCGACGAAAAGACGTACCAGATCTACTCAGCGATGCAGATTGGCCGCTCGCAGGGAATGCAGACGTTCGATGAGGCTCTGAAAGATCTTCTCCGCCGCGACCAGATCACTGCGGAGACGGCGTACATGGCCGCGCTGAAGAAGGAAGACTTCGAATCGATGGTCAGTGCCGAGTTCGTGGCCCGAGGAAAAGCGTAATGGCGATTCAGAAGATCGACCGCTTCCTCAAGCTGATGAACGACCGCGGCGCGTCGGATTTTCATCTGACCGTCGGCCGTCCGCCGATGTTGCGCGCCTCGGGAACGATGGAGTCGATTCGCTATCGCACGCTCTCCCAGGCCGATTTCACGGAGTTGGTGAAGCCGATTGTGCCGGAACGGATGTGGGAGGATTACCTGCTGACCGGCGACGCCGACCTCGCCTACGAGATTCCAGGTCAGGCGCGCTATCGCGTGAATCTCTTCCGGCAGCAGCGCGGCGGCGGCGCGGTCTTCCGCGTCATCCCAACCAAGATCATGACCATCGAGCAGCTCGGACTGCCCGAGCAGGTGCGCCGCGTCGCATCGATCCGCAGCGGCCTGGTGCTCGTCACCGGCCCGACCGGCTCCGGCAAGTCGACGACGCTGGCCGCGATCATCGACGAGATCAACGAGAACCGCAGTCTGCACATCATCACCATCGAAGACCCGATCGAATTCGTTCATTCGAACAAGAAGAGCCTCGTGCATCAGCGCGAGGTCGGCTCGCACGCGAAATCGTTCGCCGAGGCGCTGAAGGCGGCGGGGCGCGAAGACCCGGACGTGATCCTGGTCGGCGAGATGCGCGACCTCGAAACGATCGCCATGGCCTTGTCCGCGGCGGAACGAGGAACGCTCGTCTTCGGCACGCTCCACACGAACAACGCCGCCAAGACGATGGACCGCATCATCAGCGTCTTCCCCGCCCCCGAGCAGGAAGGCGTTCGCAACGTTCTCGGCGAAACGATCCGTGGCGTCGTCGCCCAGCAACTCATGCCCAGAATCGGCGGCGGCCGCGTCGCCGCCCTCGAGATCCTCTTCGCCTCGCCCGCCATCGGCAACATGATCCGCGAAGGCAAAACCTCGCAGGTCACGTCGGCGATCCAGACCGGCGTGCGCGAAGGAATGGTCGACATGGACACATCGATCCGCCGCCTCTTCAAAGATGGCAAAGTGACGGCCCGCGCGGCCTACGACAAGGCGATCGATAAGGAGCAGTTCAAGGATCTGCTGGAGAAGTCCTAGGTCTCGCAGGCGCGCGGACGAGCCGCCCGCCTGCGACGACCGGAATCAGAAGAACCAGCGGTAGGACACGTCGAAGCTGCGCGCTGGCAGAAGGTAGTACTGCGCGTCGCCAAGCTCGCTCTCTGCGACCGGAGGGCGGACGTTGGTCAGGTTGTGGCCATCGAGGCGCAACTCGCCGCGGGTCATTCGGTATCCGAGGCCGGCGGACCAGGTGGTGTAGGACTTTGCCGGCGCGGTGTTGCGCATGTTCAGCCAACGGTCGCCGACGTAGTTGATGCTGGCGTTGGCGTTGAATCCGCCCTTGGGCGCGAAAAGCAGACCGGCGCTGGCGAGATTGAACGGCGTCATCTCCAGCCGCTTCCCTGCCAGTTGCGTGGGGACACCCGGATCGAACTCCTTGATGAAGTCGCGGAAACGCGCGTCGTGGTAGCTGTAGCCGAATTCCGCACGAAGTGCCGGCGCCCATTCGTACTCCACCTCCGCTTCCGCCCCCTGGAAGCGTTCTTTGCCGGCATTCTGGAGGACAGGCGAGCCATCGACCGTCGTAGCGATCACGAGGTTTCGGAAGTCCATCTGGAACAGCGAAACCGTCCAGCGCAGCTTCCCGTCCTGGCAACGCCCTTTCGCGCCCGCTTCGTAGCTGGATGCCGTCTCCGGATTGAGAATGTCCACCTCCGCCTCGGGGCCGAAGTCGATTGCCGCAGGTTTGAATGTATTGCGGTAGTCGGCGAAGAGCATGGCCGTGTCCTGGCCGCGCGTGAACAGGGTGTAGCTGGCGCCGGCGCTTCCGGAGAGCTTATTGAACGATCGCGTCTCCGACTCCGGGCCGTCGGGCCCATCCGTATGGCGGCTTTCCGTCGTCCGGTTCAGGCGCGCGCCAACGTCGAAGCGGAGGCGCGGGTTGGCGGTCCATTGTGAGGTTGCGTAGAGACCGGAGAAGTTCCGGCGGTCGCGCGCATCGAACTGTTCGAAAACGGGAACGTCGCCGCTGCGTTCGCCGCGCCCGCCGTTCAGAGGCGCGAAGTAGTCGAACGTCGCGCTCGTCGCGTGAGCGTTGCCGTAAAGATGATCGAGTCCGGCGACGAACCGCAACTCCGGCGAGATCGTGCGGACGATATGCGTATCGAAGTAGACGTCGTTGACGTTGCGGTTCTGTGAGAAGCCGAACGCATTCGGATCGGTCGTGACGACATCGGTGAGGAAACCGCGCACGATGTCGAAGGTTGAATGAGAAACGGCGATCGTCGTCGTCCACGGCGAGCCGGCCAGTTTCGCGTCCCAGCCTGCGACGAGATGGATGCGGTTCTGATCGAGATGAGCATCGCCGGGATTGTGGTTGGCATCGATCGGAACGTCGCTGGTAAGACTGCTTCCGATGCGCGGGTGAGGGCTGTTGGGGTCCTGACGAATGCCGGTCAGGTCCGCATCGAAGCGGAACGTTCCGGCCGTGTGCTGCGACGATGCACGATAAAGCGCGTGGATGCGGTCGAATCCGGTGTCGTCGTCGCGGAAACGTCTGCGGTCGGCATTCGCGCTGATCGATTGCTGCAGCTCGGGAGTCTGCGAGATCGGCACCGACGCAGCGATCGATCCGCTTCCGTATGAGCCGGCGGAGACATGGCCGGCTCCGGCGGCTCCGGCTGCGCGATGGATGACGTGAATCACGCCGACGAACGACGTTGCGCCGTACATCACGGGCGCCGATCCGCGAAGCACTTCGATCCGGTCGACATCGGTGAGATCGAGCGTGGGCAGATCGGGATTGAAAGCGCCGCCCCACGGTACGCCGTCGACGACGAGCAGAAAGGCGTCGAACTCGCGAAGTCCCCAGATCTCAGGAACAGCGCCAGCAGGGCCGCCTTCGCCGCCCGGCGCGATCGAGACGCCCGCAACGGTGGAGAGGGCGGAGCCGAGGTCGGTGGCGTTGCGTGCGCGAAGATCGTCGCCGTCGATGACGGTGACCGAGGCGGGAACGATGAGGACGTCTTCAGCCACTCTCGTAGCCGTGACTTCGATCGTTTCGTGCTGCGGCGGAACAACGGGCGTCTGCGCGGCGGCGACGCTCGTAATCAAGAGAAGAATCAACAGAATTTTTTTCACGGAACGAGTCCTCCAACGAAAAGGTGTTCGCTGCCGGAGACAGGCGTGGTTCACGAACCCGGCACGTCGGGCGAGCGTTCAGACGGGGTAGGGATTCGAGAATCAGCCGGCTCCGGCCTCGCGGAACATCGGCGAGAGCGGAGGATCGCTCCTAAATGTTCAACCGGCCCGAAACGAGGAGGACATCGGTGAACGCCGCTTTCCTGGAATGGGAAGGCAGCTGTTGATGCGTGAAGCTGGAAGAGAGCGGCGATTGATCGGGAGGTGCCGTGAGCGGCGTCCGCTGCATTGCGGCAGATTGCGAAGGCGCGCCGGTGCCGGAGCAAAGGCTCTGGCCGCGCATGCTTTCGGGGATGCTTGCCGTGACGAGATGCGATCCGCCGCCATCGCGGCTGCCGGCCACCCAGGCGACGACGCCACCATCACCGTGACGCGCTTCTTCTCCAGGTGCCGCGGATGTCGAGACAGAGGGCCAGATCGGCGTCCCATCGAACGTTCCCTCGATCGCAAAGGAAGCCGGAAGCTCGACTTCGGTCTCGCTCCTCTCATTGCCGAAGCGGAGGAGCAGGCGCGCGTCGCCGGTGGTGATGTTGGGGACGGGGAATGAGGCCTGATGGCGGGCGATGTCGAGATGCGGCGTGATGCGAATCGCATAACGCTTTCCACCGTCGATCGAGAGAAATGCCTCCCACTCTTCGGCTGCTGCCGGAAGCGAATCCGCATCCCACGACACCACGGCTGTACCGCCGCC
>DATLVW010000090.1:0-7651 GCA_035577085.1 Thermoanaerobaculia bacterium | reverse complement strand
TCCTTCGGGCCGCAAAAGGGAAAGTCCAGCTTCTCGGACGCGAACAACTCGATATCGACTGGGATCCGGTATCCGACAAACGCCTCACCATATGGGAAGTGGCACAGCACCTGATCCAGCGCCTCAAGAGCGGCGGCGAACAGGACGCGGCTGACCTCCTCCGCAAAGTCGGTGGCATGGGCGAGATGGCTCGCGATCTCGCCTACCGCCTCTATTCCGTCTGCGAGCGCAAAGGCTGGACCGAGGAGGCAATCGCCTACAACTCTCTCGTCGTCGCATGGCCGGAGATCTCGCGGCTGGCCGCTGACTCGTCCAACACCTCCGCGTCTGCACAAGGGACGATGTTCAAAGCATGACCGGCTTCAACATCTATTGCGACGAGAGTTGCCACCTGGAACATGACACCTCAAAGGTCATGGTTCTCGGCGCAATCTGGTGTCCGGAGGAGAAGGTCCGCGAAATCGCCGTGCGTATGCGTGAGATCAAACAAAAGCATGGCCTGCCGCGGTGGTACGAGGTCAAGTGGACGAAGGTGTCGCCTTCGAAACTGGGGTTCTATCTCGAACTACTCGACTACTTCTTCGACGATGACGATCTTCGCTTCCGCGCCGTGATCGTCCCGGATAAGGGCTCTCTTCGCCACGCCGACTTCGGGCAGGATCACGACACGTTCTATTACAAGATGTACTACTCCCTCTTGAAAAACATCCTCAATCCCGACGATCGTTACAACATCTATCTCGACATCAAGGACACGAGGAGTCACGCCAAGGAGCAGAAACTGAGGGAGATCCTCTGCACCAGCCTTCACGACCGCGACCTGGAAGTGATTGAGAGACTGCAAAGCGTTCGTTCGTGTGAAGTCGAACAGATCCAGCTCGCGGACTTTCTGATCGGAATCGTTTCGTATGTCAACCGAGGGATCTCCGGAAGCGCGGCCAAGCAGACGCTCGTCGAGCGCATGCGTCAACGCTCAGGGTATCGGCTTACGCTCTCTTCGCTCGTCCGCGCAACGAAGGTCAACATCTTTCGTTGGAACGCAGCCTGAATCGCATGCCGGATCTCGACTGGCTGCCTCCGCTCGTTGTGCTTGCCGACTCCGGAGGCGACTGGCAGCGCTACGTCGAGGTCGTCTACGGCTTCTTCAAGGCAGACTTCATCGCTTCGTCGCCCACGTACGACGGGCGCCGCTGCGCATGCAAGCGGCACCCATTGATCCAGGGGAAAGAGGGAACGTTCTGGCACTTGATCAGCGAGGGGGGAGTGGAGGAGGACCGCCTGCCCGACCTGCGCCGCTGCGAACGGATTCGCTGGCCGCGGCCGATGGTTGAGCACTCGCCGGGAAAGGGCGTCGTCTCCTGGCGCTCGTCAAGGCCTGGAGACAAAAAACGGATCGTGATCGCGCTCGAGGATTTCAGCTACGTCGTAGTGCTGGCCGACCGCGGAAAGTATCTCCTTCTTTGGACGGCCTACTGCGTCGAGCAGGAGCATCGCCGGGCGAAGTTGCGACGCGAATACGAGAGAGACTCAGCCTAAAAAAGCTGGGGCCGCCCGTTAGGACGACCCCGTTACTCCTTCCACACCGTGGTGGATGAGCTAATTGCAATGTAGTGCCGCGAATTCAATTCGGCAAGGTGCGCGGCAAAGAACAGCGGCTTTGTCTGGAATAATGCCAACGATGAGGCCTCCAGACCTCGAACACGAAGACATCAACCAGGGGATCAAGTTCTTCGCTGGCTGACTCAGGAAGGCTGAACATGGCAGTCACGAACAGACAGCGAGTCGACCAGGCGTTGGAGCTTCTCAACCGAGGACTGCTTCCCTACGTCGAGCGGGAGATGAAGTCGGTCTACGGCGCAGCGAAGTGGGAGAAGCAGGCGATTCTCGCCCTCGGCGACCGGCCGCTTTTGAAAGCGGGGAACTGGGACACACCTGCGCTTCTCAGCGTGATGATCGGCGAGTGGCAGAACGTATTCAAGCGCGGGCTTGGTCAGACTGAGCGTTCGATCGTCGGCGAGATGCGTGACATCCGCAATCGCTGGGCACATCAGGAAGTCTTCACCAGCGATGACACCTATCGCGTCTTCGACAACGTCCACCGGCTGCTGACCGCGATCGGCGCGAAAGAGGCGATCGAGCTCGATCGGCAAAAGCAGGAACTGCTTCGCATTCGCTTTGAAGAGCAAGCCAAGAAGGAGACGGTTAAAGCGGCTGTCGCTGCGGTCGAGACAGGCGTGTCCCCGAGCTCTGGACTGAAGCCGTGGCGGGAGGTCATCACGCCGCATCCTGATGTCCACTCAGGCCGCTATCAACAGGCCGAATTTGCAGCAGACCTGGGGCAGGTCCACCGCAACGAAGGAAGCGATGAGTATCGCGATCCCTCCCAGTTCTTCCAGCGCACCTACATCACCCTCGGCCTGCGCACACTTCTCTCGGGTGCGTTGCAGCGGCTGTCGGGAATGGGTGGCGATCCCATCGTCGAGCTGCAAACAAATTTCGGCGGCGGCAAGACACACTCGATGATCGCGCTCTACCACTTCTTCAGCGGAGTCTCGGCGGACAAGCTGCGCGATATCGAGCCAGTCTTAGCTGAAGCAAAGCTCGAAAAGCTGCCGAAAGCCAATCGAGCGGTGCTCGTCGGGCAAGAGCTACCGCTCGCGGAGCCGATCAAGAAGAAGGACGGCACGGTCGTCCGGACGATGTGGGGCGAGCTTGCCTGGCAGCTTCTGAAAAAGGAAGGCTACGAGCTCGTAGCCGAGGCTGACCGCAAAGGAGTCAGTCCCGGTTCCACCGCGCTGCGAGAGCTTTTCACGCTCGCGGAGCCATGCCTCGTCCTCATCGACGAATGGGTCGCGCACGCGCGACAGCTCGTCGGCAAGGATGATCTGCCTGCCGGAACGTTCGATTCAAACTTCAGCTTTGCGCAGGAACTGACCGAGGCCGCGAGGGCCTGCAAGAAAACACTCGTGGTCGCGAGCGTCCCGGCCTCGGATGATCAGCATGAACGGGCGAGTCCCTGGGTCGAGGACATCGAAGTCGGCGGCGAGGCCGGCAGGACGGCGCTCAAGCGGCTCGAAAATGTCTTCGGCCGGATGCAGTCGCCGTGGCGACCAGCCAGCGCGGAGGAGAGTTTCGAGATCGTTCGGCGGCGCCTGTTCCAACCGATGACGGCGGATGTCTACAAGCATCGCGACGCCGTCATTCGCGCGTTCGGCGACACGTACAACACGCAGAAGTCGGAGTTTCCGAGCGGTTGCAGCGAAGGGGACTACAGGCGCCGGATGGAGTCGTCGTATCCGTTGCATCCCGAACTGTTCGACCGGCTATACGAGGATTGGTCATCGCTCCAACGATTCCAGCGCACGCGCGGAGTCCTTCGTCTGATGGCTGCCGTCATCCATGCGCTCTGGAGAGATGAGGACAAGAGCCTTCTCATCATGCCTGCATCTGTGACGCTCTACGACTCTGCGACGGTGAACGAGTTGATGTTGTATTTGGACGACGCGCTGCGGCCAGTTGTCGAGCGCGAGGTGGATGGCACCGACTCTCTTCCCCTCGGTCTCGACAAAGAGAATCCAAACTTCGGCCGTTTATCGGCGGCGCGCCGTGTGGCACGCACGATCTTCATGGGAACCGCTCCAAGACTTCGCTCTGCGACGAAGGGGATCGAGGACAAACGGATCATCCTTGGATGTGTGCAGCCCGGCGAGATCGTCGCAACGTTCCGCGACGCTCTCCGTCGTTTGGCGGATCGTGCGTCGCATCTCTACGTCAACGAGAATCGCTATTGGTTCGATACGTCGCCGAGTATCAACCGGACTGCGCAGGATCGCGCCGAGGGTTGGAAGGCTGACGTCGTTCACAAGGAGATCGAAGACCGCCTTCGCGTCGAAGCAAAGACGCGTGGAGATTTCGACCGCGTCCAGGTGATCGAGAACGCCTCGCAGAGCGGCGACGTGCCGGACGAGCGCGATGTGCGGCTTGTGATCATCGGCCCCGAGGCTCCGCATACAAAAGGAAGCACCAGCTCGGCGATGACCGTGGCGCAGACAGTCCTGGAACAACGAGGGAACTCGCCGCGAAGCTACAAGAACGCGCTCGTTTTTCTCGCCGCTGAATCGAAGGCTCTCGATTCGCTGGAGCAGGCGGTCCGAACCTGGCTTGCGTGGAAGTCGATCGACGCAGAGAAGGAGACGATGGATTCTCTTTCGATGTTCCAGCGAAGACAGGTCGAAACCAAGCTGAAGGACTCTGAGAGCGCCGTGCATGCGCGCATTCCGGAAACCTATACATGGCTCCTGGTCCCCGAGCAACAGTTCGATGAGAAGGAACGGAAGGTTGGGCCACTGACCTGGCGCGAGGTGCGCGTCACAGGCAGCGATCATCTCTCAGTCCGAGCGTCGAAAAAGATGGTCAACGACGGGATGCTGATCGCGACGCACTGGGCACCTGTTCTCCTGCGCATGGAGCTCGATCGGATTCCGCTCTGGCGAGGCGATCACGTCAGCGTCAAACAGCTTGCTGATGACTTTGCGACGTACGTTTACTTGCCTCGACTTCGGAACGCAGACGTACTCCTGAACACGATCTCCGCGGGCGCGTCAGCGATCCTCTGGGAGAAAGACACCTTTGCCTATGCCGACGTTTACCACGAGGAGACGAAGGAATATGGAGGGCTGATTGCCCGAAGTGCGCCGCCATCGGTCGACATGACTGGGATCGTTGTGCGATCCGAAATCGCACGCACTCAGATCACGAGGGATACGCCCGTTACGCCGGTCGACGCCTCCAATCCAACCTCCCCTACGCAGGCTCTGTCTCCTGGTAGCGAACTGTCCGCCGTCCCTTCTCCGGAACCAAGCATCCCAACTCGCTTCTGGGCGAACCTCGATGTGGACGCTCTTCGCATGCCTCGCGAAGCTGGCCAGATCGCAGAAGCCGTGGTCGCTCACCTCAATGGCCTTGTTGGAGCAAAGGTGAGGATCAGTGTCGAGATCGAGGCGAGGGTGCCTGACGGTATTCCCGACAGTGTTCAACGAACGGTCAGCGAGAACTGCCGGACGCTGAAGATTGACGCATTCGGGTTCGAAGAGAAATAGACGCCGTTGCGGAGTGGATCTAGTTCGCGCTAGCGCGGTAAGGCGGCCGCGGGCTCTCGAGATCGATGGCGATGAGAAGAATTCTACGTTTCCTCCTTCGAAGCCTGCTCGTCGTGATTGCGTTGTGTGGCGTGCTGGCGGTGCTGTTCGTCTATCTTGTCTACACACCCCCTTCTGACGTTCCCCATCTGTCCGGCACCGTGACCAAGGGGTCGATTATTGTCGATGGACTGCCGCGGACTTACCGGACCTACGCGCCGCGGGGGCTGGCGAAGGGAGCGTCGCTTGTGGTGGTGATGCACGGGTCGGGAGAAAACGGCGGGCAGATACGAGTCGGGACCGGGTATGGGTTCGATCGCCTTGCTGATGCACATGGCTTCGCGGTCGTTTATCCCGATGCGTACCAGGGTTACTGGGATGTGTGCAGCGTTGTTGGTGCGGTCAGCGTGAAGGGTCTCAAGATCGATGACGTGAGGTTTCTGACGGGGTTGGCGGACAAGCTCGTCGCCGAGATCGGTGTCGATCCGAGCCGCGTGTTTGCGGTTGGTGGTTCCCGAGGGGGCAGCATGGCGCTTCGGCTGGCGCTTGAAGCTCCTTCGCGGTTTCGCGCGGTGGCGGCGGTTTCGGCGAGCGTACCGACGCCGGAGAATTTCCAGTGCAAGCCTGCTGGACACGGCACGTCTTCCGTCATGATCATGAACGGTACGGAGGATCCCATCGTCCCGTTCAATGGGGGTGATGTGAACCTCCTCGGCTTCTTTTACAGGAACGGCAAGGTCCGATCGTCGCGAGGGTCAGCGCAGTATTTTGCGGACCTCAACAACATCGCCGGCACGCCGGAGACGCGCGAGACCCGGGTGGCAGACGGGGTTCGCGTCGAGCAGGTACTCTGGCGGAACCACTCCAATGTTGAGGTGGAGCTCGTCGCCATTCACGGCGGTGGACATGGCATCCCGCAGCCATACCGGCGCCGTCCGCGAATACTGGGACCATCGGTGAAGGAACCGAACGGACCGGCGATGATCTGGTCCTTCTTCGACCGGCAGCGGGCGGCGTTGTCGGCGAAAACAAAAGGCAACCACAGAGACACAGAGAGCACAGAGGGGTCTCTGTGACCTTTGCGTCTTTGTGGTGACCGGTTTCAAGAGACACAGAAAGGCTCTACACGCGCGGCACGCCGACGCGGTCCAATTCGTCGTTGAGGCTCCTCATCGGCTTCGCTCCGGATTTCGGAGATGCTGGACCATGACAGGACAGAGCTCTCTCCGTATTGGCTCGCCTCGCGGAGATAGCGGAGGGTCGACCACCGGTCGTTGCGCGCGAAGGCGGCCTGGGCGGCGAGGCCTAACCAGGCGGGCCGCGCTGCCGATCCTTCACCTCGCGCTTCGATCACTTCCGGGTCGACCGTGCCGCTTCGGGCGAGATCGAATGCGTCCGAGGTCATTCCGATCTTCGTGGCGCACTGAAAGAGAATGTTGCCGTCGCAATGAAGGGACAGGAGAAGTGCGAGGGTGTAACGGAAGCGCTGATAGTGCTCTTCGACGGGGACGAAGCGCATCAGCTCATCCCAGCGCTCTTCGCTCGGATGATTCGCAAACTCCTCAATCGCTCTCACCCAGCCGTCGGATACGTTCGCGATTTGCGCGATGGCCGCTTCCAAGCTTTCGCGATCGGGGCAATCCGGCGCTCGCAACGCCAGGCGGGCGACGGCTGCCGCGTAGTCCCCGTAGCCGCACTCGGTCAGCTTTTTCACAGCTGGTAACGCGCTGCCGCCGTTGCTCCAGTGGCGCAGCAGGAGCGTCACTTCGGGATACCCGTCGCTGACGGAAGTGCTCATCCAGTCAGTCCTTTCCGGCTTTCAAACCTCGCGAACTCCAAAGCAAGGGGAGGGACAAATTGTCCCCCCCCATTGGAGGGCTTTGCTCAAGTCCGGATCCCGTTTCCTCATCTTCTTCCAGTATTCGGATGGATCGGCGGAATCTGTCAGGGCGGCGATGACGTATGAGCTCCCAGAGTCTCGCATGCAGCGTGGCGTCATCGAGATCGCGCTCGTCCGGAATCGATACACCGCTGGCGCGCAGGACGTCGATCGGGCGTTCTCCCTCCTCATCGCCATCGAAAAACCGGTCAAGCCGTTCGATCTCCGCGAGCGGATCGTGGTCGTCAGACATTGCCGAACCTCCTCACGCACCGAGGCTCCCTCGGGATTGAGGGAGAGTCAAGTTTTTCTACTGAGTGGAGAGTGTTCTGAGGAGTCGGATTAGAATCGCTGGATGAGCGAAGCGCGTCGGCTGCATCGCTATAACTACGCCGACTACGTGGCGCTCGAGATGTTCTCCACCAGCAAGCACGAGTTCCTCGACGGCGAGATCTACGCGATGGTTGCTGGTTCCGAGGAGCACTCCGCGCTGTCAGCCGCGATGGTTCACGCGCTCGGTAACACCGTCGGTGATCGTCCCTGCCGCGTGCACACCTCGGACCTGCGGATCTTTGTCGAATCGGTTGGCCTGGCGACGTTTCCCGATTGCTCGGTAGTCTGCGGCCCGCTGCAA
>DATLVW010000089.1:0-8036 GCA_035577085.1 Thermoanaerobaculia bacterium | reverse complement strand
GTTCATCCTCCAAAGTTCGCTAGCGAGCGCGCCGACGACCTTGGTTTTCGCTGATCCAGGCGGTCCGTGGAGCACCAGTGAGTAATCGGCATGGCGATATCCGGCGGAGCTGGTGGCGCGAGCCATATCTGCCAGCCGGCGGTGGAGGCGTGAGCGGTGCGGCGTGTCCAGATCGGCGGCTTCAAGTTCACCGAGGGGACCGATGTCCTCGACGATTGTGAAGCGTCGTTCACACAGTGCCCACAGCCGATCTTCGAAAAGGCTACGCAGTTCGAGCAGCGCGTCGATAGTGAAAGCGGTGTTCCAAAGGTCGATTCTGCGGGGACGGGCTTGGCGCTCCGAAACCCAGCCGCAGAGACGGATCTCCTTCGGTAAAGCGGTCTGAGATAACTGACTGATTAAGAACTCGGTTCGGGAGGCCTCGATCCAGTCGACGAATGAGAGCAGTTGATCGTCGGCAGCGGTAATGTCGGGATGGGCGCGCAGCACGCGGGTGACGATGAAGATGACGTCGGCAGCCGGGGCGACAGCCGCCATCGAAAACGTTTCGTCCAGCATGAACGGCTGACCCGCGATCCATGCGCCTCGTCCGCATAGACCATCAAGCGCCTTCACGACCGCGTCCGCGATCAGTTGAGGGCTTTCGATCGCCCTCGCCAAGGTGGCGCTCTCCAGCGCGCCAGCCAGTTCGGCCGGGTCGAACTCTGTCCAGTTACCGCTACTCGCGTTGGCTATCTCGCGCATCACGACGCTAGCACACCAATGTTGTGACTTGTCGACGGTCTCTCCGATGGCGGCGATGACGGCTTCGTTACCTCTTTGAATCGATCGGAAGGCATTTGCGAGACTGCCTTCGCTGGATGCGTCGGGATGAAGCTCCTTCACCGAAACCTCGAAGGCTTCCATCGCCGACCGACATGCCTTCTGGGCAATGCGGACAGCCTCTGCCCGCATGTCCCAGAAAGCCTTCCGGGCCTCCGATCGCGTGAAGCCGACTGCTGGAACGCTGATCCCGAGTTCTTCGAGGCGCCTGATTGCGTCTGTCGGATCATCGCTCAAGTAGGCGGCATCAACGCTGTCGCCAATTTCGGTGAGCACTGTCCTCACTGAATTGAAGTCCTTAGTCAACTCGTCGCCCGAGGCGGCAATGTTGTCGACGATGGTCCGGAGTTCCTTCCGTACTTGCGCCCAAATGAGATCCGGCTTACCGTTCTTCCCGACGTTTCTACTGATGTTGTCTATCGCTGTGAGCTCTTCTTCGAAGGCCGACCCGGTGATTGCTACTCTTCGGAATGCGTATAGGAGACTAAGTAGGGCCTCGATGTGAAAGGGAAGTTGTGCCGATGACCGCGTGTGAGTCACGAGCTGGTCAATCTCGTCAATCCGCTCGGCGATCTCCTTGACGATTTCAGCACGCCTGCGGCAGGCACCCGTCAACGAACGAATAGCCGTGAGACAGGAGTTGGTGACGTATGCGGATGCTGGCAACATGCCGATAGCGGCGCCGGGCGCCCCCTCGGTTCCATTCAGCGACCAGATCATCGCGAAGAGCGCCAACACTCCGGCGCCCGTGTACGCCTTCGACTCCCCGCCCCTCAAGAGGACCCAAAGAATGTTCGCGGTTGAAAAGGGATACCAACGCGACATGAGGTTGGCGTTCCGTATATACGCTCGATACGCGTCTTCTTGGTCTGTGGGCGGGAGGAAGGCGTCAGCGAGAAACTCCCCAAGGTCACGGCCGCGACCCTTTCCATCAACAAGTTCTTGAAGGCCTTCGAGCTTCTTTTCCAAAGCAGGGAACCGGCGCCTTATCAACCACAAACGTTGCAGGACTCGCACGCACAACGCTGTCGTGAGGTTGATCCTGTCCTGAAGCACAGGCTCACGGTCGTCTGTCAGCCAAGCTGGAAAGTAGAATGGCTCGCGAACCCAACCAGCGAACGGATGCAGAGATTGCGGAGAAGCCCCCCCCACGTCGACGTTCCACCGGGCCAAATCGATGAGGCTAGAAATCGCCGGCCCAAGGATGCGGTCGATCTGCCGAATTCGATTCGTCCAACGATCGAGTTCATCTTGAATATTTGCGTTCAACTTCGCCCCCCCGGTCTGATCCTCGCACCACACTCAGGGAGTGTCGGAATAGTACCCTTTCCCTACCCCACGATAGGGAACCGGAAATGGGCGTGAGTAGGACAGGTCCCCGAACAGTCGCAGCTGATCGAGATTCTTCGGCGTATAAC
Organism: Thermoanaerobaculia bacterium; assembly: GCA_035577085.1. Lineage (GTDB taxonomy): Bacteria > Acidobacteriota > Thermoanaerobaculia > Gp7-AA8 > Gp7-AA8 > JADGNZ01. The sequence goes on along the minus strand of DATLVW010000089.1, from coordinate 5,796 downwards.
GGCCCGTTGGGGTTAGTTGTTTGGTCGGGCAGGGGGGATTTGAACCCCCGACCACCTGAACCCCATTCAGGTACGCTACCAGGCTGCGCTACTGCCCGACTCGGTGCGCATCGTAGCATGCGCGTCCGGACGTAACGAAAACGCTGACTTGGAATTCCGAAGCGGCACGCTGATGAAGATCAAGAGCAAAACCTACGAAGCGGTCGCCGAGTACTGGAACACGCACGAGATGTCGGACGAGAACTCCGAGCCGGTCGAGTTGGAAGTCGATCTGCAGCGGCCTGCGACCTACTTTCCCATCGAGAAACGTCTCGCCGATCAACTGAAGACCGCGGCCGCAGCGCAGGGAGTTTCCTCGAAGGCCCTTCTCAATCGGTGGGTGCAGCAGAAGATCGAAGAGGAGGTCGCGTCGAAGTAGCTGCCTACAGCCCCGCCGCCCAGAGGATCAGGTACTTGGTGATCTCGATGTTCTTCGCACTCGGCGTGATCACGATCTCTTCGATCTCGCGGGCTTTGGCTTCCAGTTCTTCGCGGATGACCTGGAGCTCTCTGTCCCAGGATCGTTGGATCTGGCGGATTTTGGAGAGGTAGTCGTCTTCGCGCAGGGAGTGGGGCGATTCGTCGACGGCGGCGGGTTTGCCGCTGGTGATGTTGTAGATCGTCTGGCCCCAGGCGACGTTGACCTCGGGGCCGCGCTCGCTTTCGGTCGTTTCGTCGCTGGCTTCGCGTTCGCGCTGATCGCGCTCGGAGAGCTCTTTCACCTGGTCGATGCGGCGGCGGAACGTGCTCTCCAGTTTCTCCTGCTGCAGCTCGATGCGAAGTTTTGCCTCTTCTGCGCAACGCTTCAGGAACGCCGAGCGCCCTTCGTCCTGCTGCGAGTAAAGAGCGAACTCGGGGTTGTGCAGGAGCGTCAGCTTGGCCGTGCCGCTCACGTAGTCGCGGAACGCGTCCTCCGACAGAAGCGCTCCCTGCATGAGCATCTCCGGTTTCAGACCGTCATCGACGCGGTGGTTGGGATCGGGTACCGCGCGGATGTCGAGTTTTTCCGGCTCGATCGTTCGCGCCTCGGACCACCGAACCGTGCCGTCGCTGGCGTGCATCGGCGCCACGAAGCTCTTGACGATGTCGACGTGCAAGCCGCTGCGCGGCTCGCTCTGCGTGATGATCGCTTCCGCCAGCAGGTGCGGTTTGTACGCGCCGCTGCCGCCGAACACGTAGAGCTGTTCGAGCGATGGCGAGCTGCGCATCTTGAAGCGGGGCCGCGCTTTCGGCACATCGTCGCTGCGCTCGATGATCAGACCGTGTGCGACCGGATGAGCGTCGATGACCTGTCCGGGAACGTGCGACAAGGCTTCGCGCACCGATTCGCGGCGTTCCGGCGACATCAGGAAGACGATGCAACCACCGCCGCCGGCACCGCAGACTTTCCCTGACCACGCGCCGGCTCCGACAGCCGCTGCGATCGCGGACTCGATCTCCGGCGTGGAGATCCCTTCGATCAGCGCTTTCCGGTTCGCCCATTCGTGCCCGAGAGCGACGCCAGCTGCCTCCATGTCGCCGCTCTCGAGGGCCTTCTCCATCTCGATGGCGCTCTCGGCGATGCGGTCGAGGCCTTTGTGAATCTTCTTCTTGCCCTCGATCTGGCGTTTGTAGATGTCCCAGTTGTTCGTGCCGGAGAAATGCGCGACGCCGGTGTAGTGCAGGAGCATGTGCTCGGCCAGACGTTCCACTGGCAGAGCGATCGGATGTCGCAGGACGGCGCCCGGGTTGAGGTGGATGGCCATGAGGCCGCCGTAGACCGGCGGGTAGTAATCCTGAATGCCGGCCGGCACGCCCAGAAGGCGCGTTTCGAGATCGCGGACGAGGGCGATCAGGTCGTCGCCCTCGATCGGCGCACCGGCGAGCTCCGAGAGCGCGCGGACGAGCGTGATCGTCAGCGCGGAAGAGCCGCCGAGACCGGAGCCGCGCGGGGCGTCGGTGCGGGTGGTGATACGGATTCCGGTGAGGTGAAAGTGTTCGAGGGCACGATGGATCAGCGCCGCTTTCGGATCGGCGGCAAGCTCGTGGATCGACTGGTAGCGCTGCTCGTAATGCTGATCCGTCAGGTGAATGTCGATCGCGCCGTCGCCGGTCTCTTCAACCTCGGATTCGGCGTGGTACGAGATGGCGACGTTGACGGTGCGCGAGCCGGGATGAAAGAGGTAGAGCGGCCAGAGATCGAGGGTACCGCCAGCGAGATCGGCGCGCACCGGCGCGCGGACAATGACCTTTTTCATGGGGTGGGCGTTCGTTGATCCGTGCGACTGCTAGAAAAGTGCCCGCCGCTTCGCCGCGAAGGCGATGAGTTGCTGTGCCGGAGTGTCCAGTTTGGGACTCAGAGCAGCAACGCTGGTGCGAAAGGCGCCGAGGGAGTCGCCGCGAAGCGGATCGGATGTGATCGATTTGAGCTGCAGAGGATTGAGCCACGTGCCGTTGTCGGACACGCGGTAGTCGAGATGCGGTCCGGTCGCGAGGCCAGTAGCGCCGACGTAGCCGATCACCTCGCCCTGGCTCACGCTCTTGCCCGGCTTGATCCCTTTTGCGAAACGCGAAAGGTGGAGGTACGACGTCTCGATCCTTGCGCTGTGACGGATGCGAACGTAGTTTCCCTCGCCGTGGTTGTACGTGGCGGACATCACCACGCCGTCAGCGGTCGTCATCACCGGCGTCCCGACCGGCGCGCCGTAGTCGACGCCATGATGCGGCCGGAAGATGTGCAGCAGAGGATGGTAGCGGCTCTTCGAGAAGCCTGAGGTGATCCGGCTGAATTGCAGAGGCGCGCGGAGGAATTGCTTGCGAAGCGGACTGCCGTTGCGGGCGTAGTAGCCGGCGCGGCCATCGGGGGTCTGGCAGCGGAAGGCTTCGTACGTTTTCCCCTCGTAGGAAAAGCGTGCCGCGACGATCGGGCCGTATCCGACGAGATCAGAGCCTGCATAGCGCTTGTTGACCACGACGCTGAACGAGTCGCCCTTCTGCAGCGCGAAGAAGTCGATGTCCCATTGGAAAACATCGGCCAGCTCGGAAACGAGCCCCGGCCCTTCGCCGGCGCCGCGAACGGCATCCCACAGCGATGAGTCGATGGCGGCGGAGACGGTGGTTTCGACCTCGCGCTGTTGCGCCTGCCGAGGTGTGATCGTGAAGCCCGAGGCATTGCGGATCGCGTCGATCTCACCCCAGCCGGTGACCTTCATCTCGACGCTGTCCACGCTTCCGCGGGTGTCGTAGTGAAATCGAAGGAGGTGCCCGGGGCGCAGGCGGCGGAGGTCGATGGTCTTGCCGAACTCGGAATTGAGCGCGCCGACGTCGGCACGCCCAAGTCCGCCGGCGAGGAGGACGGATTCGAGCGTGTCGCCGTCTTCGACGGTCAGGACGACGGAATGCTCGGGAAGCGAGGCCGCCGTTGGGGCGGTCAGATCGGCATAGCGGAGAGGGGGAACGGCAATCATTGCCGCGCTGTTCACGATCGGCGGCTGCGTGAGCGCACCGTCGGTGGTGACGGCAGCGAGGACGAAGGGGATCGCGAGAGGCAAAGCGATCGCGGCGTACACTCGGGGCCGGTGTGCGAAACGGCGCACGACCTCAGCGATAGAAAACGATCTTTTCATCGATCTTGAACCGGTTCCGCGGACGAACTGACCGGATCGTACCATGCACGCCCTCCCGACCGCCTGACTACAGAGATTAGAGACCAGAGACTAGAGATCAGGGGTTACCAGAGACTGGAGATCAGAGATTAGGGTTACCAGAGATCAGAGACTAGAGATCAGGGTTACCAGAGTTTGGAGATCAGAGATAAAGGTCCGGGTGGAGATCAGAGATACAGGTCCGGGTTCCACAAAGTCTTGTCTGTCAGCCCCTGATCTCTGATCTCTAGTCTCTGATCTCTGCTTTCCGTCACTCCTGTCCACTCGGCTCCATCGACAACGTCTGCATCGGCGATTTCTGCGTATCGTCCTGGACCGGGCCGGCCTTGTGGTAGGTCAGAGGAACGACGAAGGTCGCCAACGACACCTTTGCGGTCGGTTGAATCGACGTCACGACCAGTTCGCTGGTCTGGGTCACCGTGCGGTTGATGTGCAACTGCGAGTCGGCGTTGGCGGCGGCGCGATTGTTGATCGTCGTGACGCTGACGACCTGCCTGAGCGCAAACCCTTTGATGTTCGTGTTTTCCGCCGAGACGATCGCGTCGAGGTCGGGGTTTCCGGTGTGCAACGCCCCGCTGGCGAGGAACGTGTCGCCGACGTCGCCGAAGGCGGTGGTCGTCCACTTGTCGATCGTCGTCTTCACGCTCTGCGTGAGTGGGAGAGTGCCGAAATTGACGGTGATGTCGTAACTCATGACCAGGCGGTAGTGCTCGGTGGGAAAGCCGGCGATGGTGATCTGGTCAGGCATCTTGGTGAGATCGGTCTTCTTGTTGGCGATGGTGATCTTGCGGGCGCCGATGGAGCTGGCGACGCTGGCGGCATTGACCTCCACGTAGGACTTCCGCGAGGGGTCCACGAAGGTCATGGTTCGCGAGCCGTTGGTGGCGATGATGTAGGTGCCGATCGGGTAGGTGTTGCCCGAGAGAAACTCCACGCGGGAGCGGTCGCCGTCGAGGATGGCACGCCCGGCGCAATCGCTTGAGGGGATCGATTCGAGATCCGAGGACATCGTTTGCCGGAACTCGTACTCGATGGCGGCGGAAGCAGACGGGGCACTTGCGGCGGTGAGCACGACGGTGAACAGGATGGCAATTGCCTGCAAGTTCTTTTTCATCAATAACCTCAGTTTTCACTGAGTATAACTCGCATCGCCTGAAATACGACTTTCGGGCGGGGCGTTGGGGCAGCCCATGTTGATCAGGAAGTTTTTCGCGGTCACCCTCTGCGTGTCAGCTCTGGCCTTCCCAGCCGCGGCGGCCCGCCGGGCGCCGGCTACCGACTCGCTCGACGAAGTCATTCGTAAGGTGCAGCTCGCGCAGTCGAACACGAACACGCTGCAGGCGGATTTTCGTCAGGAAAAGACCCTCGCACTTCTCTCCAACACCGAGGTCTCGACCGGGCGGTTCGTCTATTCGAAACCGAACAACGTTCTCTGGACCTACGACGCGCCGAAGCGGGTGACCATGCTCATCGCCAACGGCACGCTCACGACCTACTATCCCGACCTTCGCAAAGCCGAACGGATCGAGGTGAAGCAGTACCAGGACCGCATCTTCAAGTACATGGGAGCCAGCGGCGCGATCGATGAGTTGGGCGCCTGGTTCAACTTCACGTTCACGAACACCTCCGACAAGCCCTACTTCGTCCTCGACCTCGACCCGAAGAGCAAGACGGTCGCGAAGCGCGTGCGCCACCTCCGAATCTACATCGACAGGAAGACCTTCCTCACGACCCAGTTCGAGTACACCGAAGGCGACGGGGACAAGACGCGCTACGAGTTTACGAACGTGAAGGTCAATGCCCCGATTGAGTCGAGCCGCTTTTCACTCCAGCTGCCGAGCAGCGTGCGGGTGGAATCGATGAAACTGCAGTAATTGCGCTGCGCGCGTTGTCGGTTGTCGGTTGGTTGCGCTTCGCGCGTTGAATCTGCCTTGCGCGCCGAGGGAACACTCTTCCTCATCGAGTCGTAGTCGATTGTCCTCAAAAGGAGGCACCTCGATGGTGAGTTTGGAGGGGTCGTTTTAGGATTCGGGGGGGTAGCGATCTCAAAAAAGGAGATCGCGATCTCGAGAAAAGAGATCGATCTGTGATTCGGAGGGGTCGTTTTAAGATT
>DATLVW010000088.1:0-7019 GCA_035577085.1 Thermoanaerobaculia bacterium | reverse complement strand
GAGGATCGTCGCTAAAGACGATCAAGTGTCTTCGGCACTTTAGACTTTAGACCTGACCCCCATACAATCGCCGCGTGGGCTCTTCTGTAGTCATCGATCGCGCGACTGTGGCCGGATCGAACGGCAATGCCATCGTGCGCGATGTCTCGTTGCGTATCGATCCGGGCGAATCGGTGGCGGTGATTGGCAGGAGTGGCGCGGGCAAAACCACGCTGCTCCGGCTTCTCAACGGGCTGGCCGCTCCGAGTACTGGAGCGGTTGTCATCGATGGCTTGCCGCTGGGTGAACCGGGACTGGCCGAGCGGCGGCGGCGCATCGGAACGATCCTGCAGGCGCCTGCTCTCTTTCCTCATCGGACGGTGCTCGAGAATGTGGCCACCGTTCCGCGCCTCCTCGGCTGGCCGGACGAGCGCATCCGGCAAGCGAGTGCGGCATTGCTCCAACGCCTGGACTTGCCGTTCGATCGTTTTGCCGCACGTTTCCCACGCTCGCTTTCGGGAGGGGAACAGCAGCGTGTCGGAATCGCCCGCGCCATGGTTGCCGATCCGCCGCTGCTGCTCTGCGACGAGCCATTCAGCGCGCTCGATCCGATTGTCCGCCGCGATCTTCAGGACACCTTCGTTGGGCTGCGCGATGGCGGCAGCGTCACGTTGCTGTTCGTCACGCACGATGTTGCGGAAGCGCTTCGCGTGGCTCGCAGAATCGTGCTGATCGACGACGGAGCGATCGTCGCGGATCTGACGGCAGGCGACTTCGTTCGATCCGCGCATCCGCTCATCAAACGCTTCCTCGACGCCGCGCGCATCCCGGAGGCGTCATGAGCGACCTGACCGCCGAGATCCTTCACGCGACAGCGCAGCACCTGCTCATCGTCGGAGTGGCCATGCTCGTGGCCACATCCGCGGGGATTCCCATCGGCATCGCCTGCATCCGCAATCCGCGCTCCGGACGCATCGTCCTCCGCCTGATCGACATCATTCAGACCGTTCCATCTCTGGCACTCTTCGGGTTCCTCATTCCGTTGCCTTTCATCGGCGGCATCGGTATTCGCACCGCGATCGTCGCGCTCATTCTTTACTCACTCCTGCCGGTCGTCCGGAACACCGTGACCGGAATTGCCGGCGTCGACCCATTGATCCGCGAGGCGGCCACCGCGCTTGGAATGACCGAGCGGCAGCGATTGATGAGGATCGATCTTCCTCTCGCCCTGCCTTCGATCTTCGGAGGCATTCGCATCGCCACGGTGATCGCGATCGGCGTCGCGACGATTGCCGCGGCGGTGGGCGGCGGCGGGCTGGGCACGTTGATCTTCCGCGGCGTGGCCATGGTCGACAGCACGCGGATCCTCGCCGGCGCTCTCCCCGCCGCGGCGCTCGCCGTCGCTGCCGATCTGCTCTTCGGCGCCCTGGAGCGTCTGGCTGCCAGACGACTGGGCGTCTGATCCTGCGACAATATGGACATGGTTGGCGTCGGGAGTCGCGTGTCGGGAGTCGGGTGTCGGAGAAGAACCGAGGTCGCTCTTCTCCCACTCGCCACTCCCCATCCCCCACTCCCGACCCCCTTCGTCGGTGTCGGCAGCCGTAGGAAAACCGTGGCCTCTCTTCTCCCACTCCCCACCCCCCACCCCCCACTCCCGACCCCCTCCGTCGCTTTCGAGCGTCGTCGACCGAACGCCCCGACCTCCGACCCCCGACTCCCGACTCCCCCCACCCGCGCCCGTGTTCTCTTATCGATCGCCATTCTTCTTCTCGCCGCCTGCGCGAAACAGAAACCGATCGTCGTCGGCTCCAAGAATTTCACCGAGTCCGTACTCCTCGGCGAGATCGTGGCGCAACGGCTCGAGCGCGCCGGCTGCTCGGTGGAACGCAAACTCGATCTCGGCGGCACGCTCGTCTGCGACAAAGCGATCACCGCGGGAGCGCTCGACGTCTATCCCGAGTACTCCGGGACTGCGCTCACCGCCATCCTCCATCACGACGCGATGCGCGATCGCGCGGCGGTAATGAAGAAAGTTGCGGCTGACTACGGCGCGCGCGGACTCTCGTGGGGGCCGGCCCTCGGGTTCGAGAACACCTTCGCCATGATCGTGCGCAGCAGCGATGCGCAACGGCTCTCGCTGAAGACCATCTCCGACCTCGGCAAGGTCAGCGCGACATTCCGTCCGGGCTTCGGCTACGAGTTCGTCGAACGGCCCGATGGATGGAACGGACTGCTGCAGCATTACGGACTCCGTTTCGCCGAGGCGCCGCGAACGATGGATTTGGGACTGACGTATCGCGCGCTTGCCGCGGGCGAGATCGACCTGATCGCAGGCAACTCCACCGACGGCCTCATCGACGCACTCGGTCTCACGGTCCTGGCCGACGACCGGCACTTCTTTCCGCCCTACGACGCGGCACTGGTTGTGCGTCGTGACCTCGGGACAAAGTGCGCGGCCGGCCCGGCGGCGCTGGCCTCCCTCGCGGGTAGTCTCGATGCGACGGCCATGCGCCGCCTGAATCTGGCCATCGACCGCGACAAACGGAGCCCGTCCGAGGTGGCGAGAACATGGCTGAAAGAAAAGTGATCTCTTCACGCGCGCGCACCTGGACGCTGGCGGCCGCCATCCTCGGCTCCTGCATGGCCTTCATCGACGGGACGGTCGTCAACATCGCCATTCCGGTGCTGCAGCGTTCGATGGGCGCGACGGTCAGCGATACGCAGTGGATCGTCGACGCCTACCTGCTCGTGCTCTCCTCGCTCATGCTCGCCGGCGGCGGGCTCGGCGATCACCTCGGACGCCGCAAAGTCTTCGCAATCGGCATCGCCATGTTCGCAGTGGCGTCGGCCGTTTGCGGGGCCGCGGTCAACCCTCACCAACTGATCGCGGCGCGCGCATTTCAGGGGCTCGGTGCGGCGCTCCTCGTTCCGGGCAGCCTGGCGATCATCACCGCGACGTTCCCGGCCAGTGAGCGCGGCCGCGCCATCGGCACCTGGTCGTCACTCACCTCGCTTGCCGTCATCGCCGGCCCGCTCTTCGGCGGATGGCTGGTGCAAGCGGTGTCCTGGCGCGCTGTCTTCTTCATCAATCTTCCGATCGCAGCGATCACACTCCTGATCGTATGGCGCGCTATGCCGCCGGATCAGAAAACGAAGAACGCCGGGCGGATCGATTGGGGCGGGACCCTTCTCGTGACGTTCGCGCTCGCGGCGCTCACGTTCGGAATGATCGAAGCACCATCGCGCGGAATGCGAAGCGCTCTCGTCATCGGGCCGCTGCTGTTCGGGACGATTGCGTTCATAGCCTTCATTGTCCTCGAACGGCGGATCGACGATCCGATCATGCCGCTCACGCTGTTCCGTTCCCGCGCATTCAGCGGCGCGAATCTGCTGACGCTGCTGCTGTACGCCGCGCTTTCGACGGTGACCTTTCTGCTCCCTTTCAACCTGATCCAGGTGCAGCACTACTCGCCGGCGCAGGCGGGAGGGGCGTTTCTCCCATTCGTGGCGACGATGTCGATCCTCTCGCGATGGACAGGCGGACTCGCCGACCGCTTCGGACCGCGGCTGCCGCTGATCGTCGGCCCTCTCCTGGCCTGTTGCGGATTCCTGCTGCTGGCCCGTCCCGGCATCGGCGGTTCCTATTGGACGACGTTCTTCCCCGCCGTCCTCGTCCTCGGATTAGGGATGGCTACGACCGTCGCTCCGCTGACAACGACGGTGATGACGTCTTTCGGCGAGGAGAAACACGCCGGCGCCGCGTCCGGCATCAACAACACCGTCGCGCGCGCAGCCGGCCTGCTGTCGATTGCGCTCTTCGGTGCGCTCTCCATCATGATCTTCGCCCGATCTCTCGACGCGCGGCTGGCAGCGAACGGCGCCTCCCCCGCGCTGCGTCAGACGATGGCGGAACAGCGATTGCGCCTGGCGGAAGCGAAGCCTCCGGCAACACTCGACGCCACCGAGAAAGCCCGCGTCTCCGCCGCCATCGACGATGCCTTCATCCGCGCATTCCGGATCAGCATGCTCGCCGCCGCCGCTCTGGCCGCCGCCAGCGCCGCAGGCGCGCTGGTGATCGGGGGAACGATCGGATCATCGGCCCGCGCCTTGGGCAAGTGATAAGAGACAAGAGATCAGAGACAAGAGACCAGAAAGGCGTTCCTGGACCTCTGGCCCTGATAGCCTCTGATCTCTGCTCTCCTATCTCTAATCTCTGATCTCTGCCCGATAGTTTCTCTTCGATGTATGCGCAAGAACGAGGGCGAGGATAGCGGCCACGGTACCAAAGGACAGATACAACAAGACCGCCACGCCCCGTTGCCGGAGACTGATCGCGGCGACGGTCATCAGGCCGATGCTCAGAACCGCACAACTGCCACTTACGAGTGCGATCGCCGGATCGTGGTCGCTTTCTTTGGACAATAAGAACAATGAGCCGCTGAAGGCAAACAAGAGCGCGGTGAGAATCTGCCCGCTCACGCGAAGTGCCGGATAGTGAGGTTGACTGAGCAGATTGTTCGCAAGGAATGCCTCCCACGCAAGATCGACACCGTTGGCACCGACTCGGAGCTCTTCGTATTGCCGCGACCAACCGCCGAGAGTAACCAGGAAGCTCTGGTTCGCCATGATTCGGAGGTCGACGATCGCGGCCGCGATGACCGCGGCCCAGACGATCAACGCGGCGAATGCAGTCTTCTCGATGTGCGTATCGCCGCGGCCGAAGGCGCCCTGCAACAGCCCATAAAGAATCCCTCCGACCAGTGCGAACTTCAACGTAAAAAGAAGATGCTCGTGCTCGATGCGGTGACCGATCTCCGCGACGACGTTGTCGTGCTCTTTGTCCAGAAGCTGCTTCGCGTCGGCGTCGAGCTTGTTCCACGCCGCGACCGTGGCATCAGGAATGCGCTTCCCCGATTCCTTCCGGTCTCCCGCACCGAATACGCCCAGGACATCGACGGAAAGCAGGACGACAAGAATCGCGAGAACGCCGAAAGCTGCTTTCTGCAGAGCAAACCGGCGACCGCCACGCGATTCCATTTTCCGAGTATTGCGTGGTGGCTCACCGCGGTCAAGGAGCGCACGCGTGAGCCCGATCCGCAGATGACGCAGATAGTACGCAGATGAAAGCCGTCTGTGGCTGGGCCGGTCGGGAGCAGCGAGGCCGAGGATAGCCTCACGCACACGATGATGTGCCCTCGGTCACCGCGCTGGAACCTCAGCGCTCACTGACAAGAGCGGCCCCACGATCGATGCTGCTCCGAGGAGGACCGTCCAATGTCCTCAATTCAAACGAGCATCTCTATTCAGAAAGAAACGGGTCCCGTGTCGCGCGACAGTCGCTTCGAAGTTCCCGCACAGCCGCGCGATCGTCAGGCCGAAGCGATCATCTCACTCGAAAAAGGTATTCGATCGAGGGACGAAGTGTTGGCCATCGTCGCCCACGACTTGAGAAACCCGCTGACGATCATCAAGAGCAGCGCCGCGCTCCTGCAACTGACTACCGACGAGGTTCAACGAAAAGAGCTCATCGAGATGATTTCCACCTCATGCGGCCGGATGCAGTCGCTCGTAGGCGACCTGCTCGACGTCGCGCGAATCGAGAGCGGAGGCTTTACTGTCGATCGCACGGATGTAGATGCAGCCGATGTCATTGAGGAAATGCGGCGGATGTTCGAGCCGGCAGCTGCAGAGAAAGGGATCCGTTTCGAGGCCGATGCCTCCGGCGTTCTTCCGCCGCTGTACGCCGACCGCAACCGCCTCATCCAAATCCTCGCGAACCTCGTCAGCAATGCCCTGCGCGTTACCGATCGCGGGAGTGTCCGTTTGACTGTCGACGGCGATCGAGACAAGGCTCGATTCTCCGTCACCGACACAGGTCCCGGGATTCCAGCCGCGGAACTGCCTCATTTGTTCGACCGCTTCTGGCAGGTTCGATCGAGCCGCCGCGGCGGCGCCGGACTCGGGCTGGCCATCGTCAAAGGATTCGTTGAAGCACATCAGGGGACGATCGAGGTGACGAGCGAGGTTGGAAAGGGATCGCAGTTCCGGTTCGTCATCCCATCCTTCAAGGACAAATGCTCGCATTCGATGCGTTTGCCTGTCTGACGGTTCCCTCTTCGCCCGGCCATCGCTAGAATCGGCCAGAACACGTGAGCAGGCTCCGATCGCGTTCGGTCTGGCGTATTGGTTGCTGGCTTCTCTTGCGGAAAAGAACCGGCATAGGGTGACCAGGAACAGGAGAGTGCGATGCGCATCAAGTGGACTACTTTGTACGTTGACGATCAGGAGAAGGCGCTGCAGTTCTATACGGAGACGCTTGGCTTTCAGAAGAAGGCCGATTTCACGAATGGGAACTACCGCTGGCTCACGATTGCTTCGCCGGAGGACCCGGATGGCATGGAGCTCGTGCTGGAGTCCAATGCCAACCCGGCCGGCAAAGCCTACCAGGAAGCGCTCCGCAACCAGAGCCGGCCCGCGGCTCAGTTTCTGGTGAAGGACGTACAGGCGGAGCACGATCGATTGGCCAGTAAGGGAGTGACGTTCACCGTGCCGGTCACGCGCACGACGGGCTCCATCATCGCGGTGCTGGACGACACCCTTGGCAATTTGATCCAGCTCGTGCAGCTCACATGGGGGGCAGGAGCATGAAGAGCCGCGAGCAAGCGACCGGGAAACCCGCCTCCCCGCTCCTCGACAAACGGATCCACGACCCGGGGGACTGGCGCGAGGAAACCCTGGACCGGATGCGGGCGCTGATCCTGGAGGCCGACCCCGAGATGATCGAGGAGCGGAAATGGAAGAAGCCGTCCAATGCGGCGGGGGTCCCGGTCTGGTCGCACAACGGGATCGTCTGCACCGGGGAGATGTACACGAAGGCGGTGAAGCTCACCTTCGCCCAGGGCGCCAGTCTCCCAGACCCATCGCATCTGTTCAATTCCAGCCTGGAAGGCAACATGCGACGGGCGATCGACATCCACGAAGGAGAGAAAGTCGACGCGCGCGCATTCAAGGCGCTCGTGAAGGCCGCGGTGGCGCAGAAC
>DATLVW010000087.1:0-4366 GCA_035577085.1 Thermoanaerobaculia bacterium | reverse complement strand
GCGTGTAGCCGATCAGCTCGCAGAATCGCTCGTTGGTTTCCAGCCACGTGCCGTGCATCGAGGCGAGTGCGATTCCGACCGGCGCATGGTCGAACGCGCCGCGCAGACGCGACTCCCGCGTCTTCGAGGCCGCGGCCGAAGGCAGCGGTTGCCCAGGTTTGCGCACTAGCGAGATGACTCGATCGACCGTCGGGAGCTTGACCATGTTGAATTAAGGGAGTCGGGAAAGGGTAGCACTTTGTGAAGGGAGTCGGTTGTCGGGAGTCGGGGGTCGGAGAAAGATCCGCATGAACCGCCGGCTGTCCGCGCTTCCCTTCGCGTCTTCGCGTCTTCGCGTGACCGGTTTTCCTGGAAGCACCTACCCAAAGTACTGCTTGATCGCCGCCTCGATTCGCCCACGCGGCACGGCGCCGACGACGCGGCCGGCTTCCACGCCATCCTTGAAAAAGACCAGCAGCGGAATGCTCATCGCCCGGTACTGCGACGCCGCCTGAGGATTCTGATCGACATTGAGCTTGGCGAAGTGAACATCACTTCGCGACGCGGCGAGCTCCTCGATGATCGGCGCGATCATCCGGCACGGCCCGCACCAGGCCGCCCAGAAGTCGACGACGTACGCGCCGTGACGAATCGTCTCGGCGAGATTGGCGTCCGTGACGTCGACGGGATGACCGTCCGATCCGGCTGTCAGAGGCGCCTTGCACCGACCGCAAACAGCCTTCCGTCCACTCCCGACGGGAGGAACCCGGTTGGCCTGACCACAACTTGCACAACGAACGATCTCGTCCATGACGAGGATGCATTGCGAAACGTGGGCCGGGTGTTGGGAGTCGGGTGTCGGGTGTCGGGTTGCTGAGTTTCTTGGCTCACGAGCGAACGGAACGCCGAGGAATACCTCACGGGAGTCATTCATCAAAGGCGCGGCGTGGCACGGCGTCTTGGGGTGCGATGGTTGGGGCGGTAGTCGGCGCCTTTACACCTGAGAGCATAGTCAGTAGGGCGCCGAGCGCGATCTTGCCGAAGTCAAAGAGAACCTTGGCTGACTGCGAGAAGTTGTCGGCTTTGCTCTTTACGTATTCGATGAGCTTTACATCCGAGGCCTGTTCCTTTTCGCCGAGTGTGACCTGCTCGCGTGAAGCGAAGTAATTGAGCAGCATGCCACCGGCAAAGAACATTACGACTAGCATGAACGTCAGAAGGATTCTTGTATCGAGATTCTTCATCTTAGCGGCTCCTTCTCAAAGATAGGCATTGGTCAAGTTCGACAACGTTTGATCTCGGTTATCGAATCGATGGTGATCCATTGCTCCAGGATATCGCCAGGATTGCGGTGGTAGTGCTCGTACACGACATGGATCATATCCTCGCCCATTTCTGTGAGCGTCGCCATCGTGGACGCATGCAGGCCGGGCGTGTGCTTCGGTACCGGAAGGATCACGTGTTCCGCAGTTACGTTGATCGTTGTGCCGACAAGGTCCTGTAAGAGTTCTCGCTTTGTCTTCACGGAAGCCTCCTGGACAATCGTAGCGCGTTCGGCGCCGACACTCGGTCGGCTCAGGCGAATATTGGCGAGACTTGTCGTTTCGTGTCGAAGCACCTTTTCTTCCGGCCTTTTGCTCCACAGCACCACCGGTGACATTGCGCGATTCCCCCACTCCCCTACCGTGGTGTAATCCCACTCGTGATCCGAAACGCCACGCGCGACGACTTGCCGCGCATCGTGAAGTTGTTGGCGCGGGCGAACGACGCGCCCTACGATCTTGTCCGCGTCGCCGAGGAGAAGTGCTTTGGCGCCGGTGTTGGCGGTGAACCCGAGGTGCGCGTCGCTGATGACTTTGCCGGGATCAGCGTCACCTGCGGGACGTACCTTCGCATCCTGGCGGTCGATCGCGCGCGCCGGGGACGCGGCGTGGGGAGCGCGCTGCTGCGTGAGGCGCGGGAGCGCGGACGCGCGCAAGTCGTCGCTGCCGAGGCGGGCAACTACTTCACGCCCGGCATCGCGGCCACCGATGAGCCGGCGATCGATTTCTTCGTCAAGCGCGGATACCGCGAGATCGCGTCGACGCAGAATCTGGTGGCGAGCGTCGAAAGTGGGAAGCCGGGGGTGGGAGTAGTTCGCGCGACGCCGGCCTCACGCGAACGCATTCTCCATTTCATCGAAAAAGAATTCGGGCGCATCTGGCGATTCGAGGCCGGACGTGCGTTCGAGAACGATCCGCCCACTCTTTTCTATGTCGAAGTGGACGGCGAGATTGCCGGCTTCGCCGCGCACGATGCGAACAATCGCGGACTCGGATTTTTCGGCCCAACGGGCGTTGCCCGCGCCCACCGCGGCCGCGGCCTCGGCGCGCGACTGCTTCACGCCTCGCTCGCCGACCTGCACCGCCTCGGTTACCAGAGCGCCGTGATTCCCTGGACCGACGCGATCGAGTTTTATCGCAAAGCGTGCGGGGCGACGGTAGCGGAGCGGTTTGTGACGCTCGGAGTGTGAGTATCGCGAGCGAACAATCTGGCATCCAATGACCGCCGGGCAGGGACGCCCGGCGGTTGCAGGCAAGAATGCCTGCACTACGTTCAGAACGCCTGCGATGTCGAGATCGACCAGACAGGACCGCGGCGGCTGAGTGGACTGGCATTGAACGCGTAGGCCCAATCGATCCGGATCAGCGCGTCGAGGCGGGAGACGCCGAGGCGCAATCCGGCTCCGGCATCGCTCTTCATTCCTCGGAATGGACCATCAACCGCTTGTCCGGAATCGGCGAACACCGCCACACCGGGGCCGACGAACTGGAGCAGCTCGCGTCCGAGAGAAATGCGATGCTCCGCATTCACGATCAGCCGCCTGCTTCCTTCGAAAGCGAAGTCGGGATAGGCGCGAAGTCCGTTCTGACCGTCGGCAAGAAACTGCACGTCGTGATCGAGCTGCCAGCCCAGATCGAGGTGAGCTCGCGTGACGAATGCCTGTGGGTAGCGCGTTTGAAAGCGCGATACGGAGCGGCCTTCGATCGCGATCGTCGTGTTGCGGTCGCGGGGCGCGCGCGTGGACGCGGTGATCTGGCCGATGACGAACGCACGCTCGCTGAATGCGTAGCCCGATCCGGCGGCAGCGCGAAGCCGGAAGGTCAAGGGACGATCGCTCGATTGCGAAGGCGAGATCGCCGCGCGAATCGTCGCGTAGAGCCCGAGGTTGAAATCCTGCTCGCGAATGTCACTGTCGACGTAATCGAGCTTGACGAAGCGGAATCCGATTCTCTCGTAGCCGGCTTCGACGAAGCGGAAGTGACGCGCACGCGGAATGACATCGTCCGGACGCGCCGGCAACGCCCCGAACGAATCATCGAGCAGGTCGATCGCAGCGACGATGCTCGAAGACCCTTCCCGATCGGCGTGCAGGACCTTCGAGCGGGACAGCGCAAGCTCGCGATGCTCGTGCCGGAACCGCGCCGCCACTTCCCCGAGCGCGAAGATCCGTTCGTTGCGCTGCAGTTGATCGAAGAGCGCACTCGCGGTCCAGGGCGTCCGGTAGGAGTAGAGCGGCCGGTCGATCGCCACCTTCTCTTCGCTGCCATCCGAGTTCTTCGCGTAGAGCGTGTCGAGGTTCCAATACGGTCCGAAGAGCGCCGGATCGGTAAGCTCGACCGCTGTCCCGCTCCGTTCGATGCCGTGCTCCGTATGCAGATCGAGCGAACTGCCTGATCCGAAGAGATCCTTCTGCGTGACGTCGGCCGAATACGCGGCGATCCCTCCCTCATTCGAGAAGTCCGCGTTGACGGCCGTCGTCAGCGCATCGTGAGTGACGACCGCAACGTCGACGACGCCGTCATGCGGCGCCGATGCGGTGACCGACGCGCTCTCCAGAAAGTCGAACAGCCGCAGTGCGCGCTCGGTCTCTTCAATTAGTGCAGGATCGTACGGATCCCCTTCGCGGAAGAGCAGAAACCGGCGCAGCAGGGCAACTCGCGTCTGCACGTGAAGCACGTTCATGAGCCCATAAAACCGCCCATGCGCCTCCTCGGCGCCACTGAAGACAGGCACGGCGTCGATGGTGATGCGCCCGACGCGCAACGGCTCCGCGGCCTGCGCGCTCACCGCGGCGAGAACGAAAAGCGCAAGCCATCGGATCACGGGCGCTAAGTATCAGCCCAAACATGACGCGACGGTGAAGCTGGGGACAGGCCGCAAATCCTCATCACCGCCACAAAAAAAACCCGGGCGCGAGGCCCGGGCTTTCGTCGACCGTGAACGAGGCTTACTACGAGTTAGTGATGACGACCGCCGTGACCACCGAAGTGGCCTCCGCGGAATCCGCCGCCGTAGAACCCGCCGAAGCCGAAGCCGAGGTAGAGGCTCGGGCGGTACCAGAACG